>SLRE01000232.1 GCA_007131125.1 Bacteroidales bacterium
AATCGCAGGGGTTGGTTTAAGGAATTGAGTATGTGCAGGGGATATGTGCTTTATTTTCTTTACAGCTTTCGGAATGATGTCAGTATTTTTTTAAATTTGTTAAAAGACAAAATTTTCCAAAAGGCCGGATCCTGGTTTATTGAATCAAAAAATGGAATGATGAGCCATCGCACTCCAAAACAAACCGCTTCTTCCAAAGCCAGCAAGGATAAAGTCATTGATCAGGCTTTGCATGCCCCCGATTATTTTGTCCGTGCCGATGCCGTAAAGAAGCTGGATGATCAGGATATACTCTGGCGTGTTGCCCTGAACGACCCGGATTATTTTGTAAGGCAAACGGCTGTTGAAAAGATTGAAGACCAGGAAATGCTGGTTCGCATAGCCCAGGAAGAAAGAGATTATTATGTAAGGCTGGCAGCGGTTAAAAAGGTGAAATGCCCCAAATCTCTGGCAAAAATTGTTTTAAGCAGCCAGAACGATTATTATATCTGCAAGGATGCCCTGGCAAACATTACCGACAATGATGTGCTGGCCAGCCTGGTAGAGGGGATCACCGACCGCGACATCAAATCTGCAGCAGTGCAGGCCATTACCGATCAGCAGGTTCTTGCCCACATAGCCCGTACCAACAGCGACTTTTATGTGCGGTCGGATGCCCTGAAAAAAATCACCGATCAAAAGGTGCTCAATCATATTGCCCTGAATGATCAGGATTTTTATGTAAGGGCACTGGCAGTTCACCAGATAAACGATCCTTCGGTGGTACAGCAGGTAGCCACTTCCGACCCAGATTACTACGTCAGGGGGCAGGCTGTTTCCAGGATTTCGGATGTGGAGGTGCTCAGGGAAATTGCTTTAAATGATTCCGATTTTGAAGTCAGGAAAAAGGCCATTGCCAACATTTACGACAACCAAACCCTGGACTTCCTAAGCAGTGCTGTTACCGACAGCTTCCTGCTTCGCAAGATCAAGTCGCAAATTGAAAGTTTACCTTAGTCCTGCCCATGCTTTTTGTAAAAAACCCCTCCCTCGATCCCTGGTTTAACCTTGCCGCCGAAGAATACCTGCTTAAACACCTGGATGAAGAGGTGGTTATGCTTTGGCAAAGCCGCTCTTCGGTTATTGTGGGAAAGCATCAGAATACCCTTTCTGAGATCAACTATCCTTTTGTAAAACAGGAAAAGATACCGGTAATCCGTCGTTTATCGGGCGGGGGGACGGTATTTCACGGACCGGGCAACCTAAACTTTACCTTTATCCGAAAGGCACCCTGCGACCGCCTGATTGATTTCCGGAAGCATACCCGCCCGGTCATTGCATTTCTCGAAAGCATTGGAGTTCCTGCCCGCTTTGAAGGAAAAAACGACCTGAGGTTAAAGGGCTTGAAAATATCGGGAAATGCAGAGCATGTTTTTAAAAACAAAGTACTTCATCACGGAACCCTGCTTTTTAATTCCGACCTGAACAGGCTCAATCAAGCCATAAAAGTTGGTGAAGGAAGGTATAAAGACCGCAGTGTGCAATCGGTAAGAAGCAGGGTTGCCAATATCAGCAGCTTCCTTGAGCAAACCATCTCCTTTGAGGTATTTCATCAGAAACTCGGGGAATTTCTCCGGAAATATTTCGGGAATACGAAAGAATATGTTTTTTCGGAAAAAGAACTGGAAACCATTGAGAATCTTTCCCGTGAAAAGTATAACACCTGGGAGTGGAATTTTGGGTATTCACCCGATTATCTGCTCAGCAGCCGGGCAATCATTGATGGAGAGCCGGTTGAATTGCGGATCATGGTTAAAAAAGGGATCATTGAAACGGCCGGTTTCCTAGCGACGGGTGACAGGCCAAAAAAATTCGAAACCCTTGCCAGGGATATGGAGGGCAGGCAGCACAGGGAAAGTGTTTTGTGCGACCTGATGGTAAAGCACAGACTCATAGATGCTGAATCCACCGATTTACCGGATGAGTGGATCAGGCTGTTTTTTTAGGAATTATCTCCATTTTCTCCCACCTGAACTGTATCTCCTTCTTCCGCCAGGGTGGTATTGGGAAAAACCTCCCGGGCTTCCCGGGCAAAGCCTTCCATTTCTTTATACCTGGCCGAATAATGTCCAAGCAGCAATTTTTTCACACCGGCCTTTCGGGCAAGAGTGGCCGCCTCTAACGTAGTGCTGTGGGTTTTTTCACGGGCAATCTCTGCCTTATCATGTAAAAAGGTAGCCTCATGATATAGCAGGTCGATTCCCTTTATCTGTTCCAGGAATTTTTCGGTATAGGCCGTATCCCCGCAAAAGGCATAGCTTCTTGGATTTGGCGGGCTGATAGTGATGCGGCTGTTGGGGATCACTTTTCCGGAGGGTGTTACAAAATCCTCTCCCTTTTTTATTCCGGGGATTGCTTCAATGGGAATGTTGTGCCGGGTAATGCTTTCTTTTTTTATGTTCCTTTCCAGGGTCTTTTCCCTGAAAAGAAATCCATAAGTGGGCAGGCGATGCTCCATTTCCAGGGTTTCAACGCTCAGATAAGGGTCTTCATAAATGATTTCCCCGGCCTTTGTAAGTTCATGGTAAACTATATTGAAAACCGGCTTCAGTCCTGAAATCCTGAACTGCACCTCAACGATCTCTTTCAGTCCGGGAGGGCTAAAGATGTGGAGGTCTTTATCCCGGCCCAGCAGGTGGTACGAGAAAAGCAGCCCGGGAAGACCAAGGTAATGGTCACCATGCAGGTGACTGATAAAGATATGGTCAAACTTCATCATGGGCAGTTTGAAACGCCGCATCTGCATTTGGGTGCCTTCGGCGCAATCAAGCAGGAAAAGCCTGTTGTGAAAATGCAGGGCCTGTGCCGTGGTATGCCGCAACGAAGTCGGGGTGGCAGCCGAAGACCCAAGGATGGTGATCTGGAATTTTGTCCGCATGGCTTTTGGAGAAACACCCCGCAATCGGGCTGCGGGGTGCTTTCTTTCATTTAAGTTTATTTTTCGTAGCTGCCTTTTTTGAGCATTTTGGTGTCCTTCACCATTAACTGGCCCATAGCGGTCATGTGCACGATATTGAACTGATCGTCAATCAGCACCAGGTCGGCATCCTTTCCGGTTTCCAGCCTGCCTTTGTGTCTCAGCCACAGGATGTCGGCCACGTTGGAAGTTACTACTTTCAGGGCCTGTTCCAGCTTCATGTCTTCTTCCTTTACTGCGTCTGCCATTTCATCAAAAATAGACTTTGGAAAACCGGACTCCAGGCTTTTCAGGTTTCCTTTTTCGTCAAAATCGGGCAGGGAGCCGCAGCCATCGCTGGTCATGGTGATATGCTCCAGTGGCACCCCTGCCTTCACCAGATCGGCAATGGCTTTGGAGGGTTTTATTTCATACTGCGGGAAGTAAGGGTAAGAGCTGGCAGTGATGTCAACATATCCTTTTTTTCCGTATGTTTTGGCATCTTCAAAAATATATTCATTTCGGTTGCAATGGGTGGGAAGAAACTGGGTCAGCCTGAGTTCGCTTTTGCCTACTGCCTGGTATATCGGTTTAAAAGGATCACGGGCATCCCCCATATGAATGTTGACAATTCCGGCTTTCCCTCCAAGCATTCCTCCAACCCGGGCGTGCTCGGCAATACGGATGAGCTCGTCGGTGGTAGGGCAGGATGACCTATGGTCGGACAGGGCAATTTCTCCGGCCCCGATCACTTCCTCAATCATGGCAATGTCCTTTCCGACATCTCCAAGAATGGTAGGAGTAGGAACCTGGTAGGAACCTGTATATATCCATGCGCTCACACCTTCCTGCCTCAGTGCCTTAGCTTTCATCAGCACAGATTCCACACTGCGGGTGAGCCCGTCTGTACCCAGGCAACCGATTACCGTAGTTACCCCGGCTTCCAGCATGTGGCTTAACTGCATCTCGGGAGTACGAGAGGCCGGGCCTCCTTCTCCGCCGGCCCCGGCTATGTGCACATGGGCATCAATAAGGCCGGGGATCATTTTGAGATCTTTTGCCTTGATAACCTCCATTTTCAGCCCTTTTGGGGGTTCAATGGTTTTTTCTATGGCAATGATCTTTGGCCCGGCAATTAATACATCCCTTTTCCCGAGATGATCAGGGGAATATACTTCGCAATCTTTAAAAAGGATCATAATATATTAATGAGTGGTTGGTTCATATTTATCCAACAATTCTTTTATCAATGGGTTCAGCATTTCAAGCAGTTTTTCTTCTTTGCGGGTCTCTTTGTCAAACAAAATGGTTTTTTTTGTTTCTCCATTTACCGACAGTCGGATTTCCCCGCCCTCAATGGTAATGAGTTTGCCACCGGGCAGTATCATTTCCTTAAGTTTTTCCTCGGCCCAGTTGGGGTTTTCCAGGATGACCAAATCGGCACCTTCATGGAAAAAACCGCTTTCATAAATTTTTTCACGGTTGTGGTTAAACAGGGCCATTTCCGTTTGCGGGTGCCGCAAAATGATTTTTACATTCTGGTGGTGGCTTACATTTTTATGGAAATATTTTCCGTTAAAAAATACCCCATCTCTTGTAAGGCTGCCAAAAAACAGGGAAGGGCGGTAGTCCCTGGCAATATCATTGATTTTTTCCGAAAGTTTTTGAGAAATTTGGTTGCCTGCAATAATTGGGATCCTTGCATGGTCGACAAAGCCAAAATGGGATGACAGGATTTTTTCCGCAATTTTGGCAAAGACGGATTTCTGGGTTTTGGATTCAAAAAATACCGGGCCGGCATGCATCCCTGTAATTGCAAAATTGCCTTCGTTCCATGGAATGGAAAGGTCTTTGGCTACCACATCCACAGCAAGGCTTTTGATGTTGAAAAAACCAGCAATGGATTCAGCCATTTCAACATTGATGGGATGTACTTTCTCAGGAGAACTTTCATTATCGGCAGGGGGCATTTTGAAAGCCGCCACAAATTTTCCGGCTGCAAGGTAAAACCGAAACCTCTTACCGCGGATCTGCTGCTGAACGAGAACCCCTTCAAAAGGCCAGCCATCTTTTTCGGCCTGTAAAATTATTTTCTGAAAGGCTTTTTTTACCTCAAGCCCGGAACCGATATTTTTGTGGTCACCATAGCCTCTGGCTCCGGCAGCCGGTTTGACCACAAGGGGAAACCCAAGCTTTTTGGCTTCCTTTTCAGCTTCATCTTCAGTAAAACAGGTGGCTCCAATAGGGGTTGGATAACCGCACATGGTCAGGAAGTCGGTAACCTGGTCCAGGTACATGGTAAACTCCGTGTCTTTGATGCTGTCGGTATGAAAGTTGGCGCCAAGCCCACGGAGCTGGGTTTTTCCGTAACCCCACTGAAACTGGTTTTCTTCCGGGAGGTAAAATACCGGGATCTCCCTTTTGGCTCCTTCTTCCCAGAGCGCATATACGGTAGGGTTGTTTACCAGGGACTCCTGAAAGTCATCGTGTAACTGCCTGATTTTTTCATCTATGGCAAAAGATTTTTCTTTGCCTGCATTGATGGATTTAAACCATTGGCTTAACAGCCTTACGGCGTCTTCGGCGGTTTGATCGTCAAGGAACTCAACGGCTACAATGTATTCCTCCCCTTCTTCATTGATGGCATAGTCCTTAATAAAAAGTTCTTTGTTCATGCGCAACAGGTCCATGAGGGCATGCACAAAAAGGTCAATCACCGTGGTATCATCATAGTGCTTAATGCCGGGTAAAGTTTTATAAACGGCGGGTTTGTAAAAATCTGCTTCCGGGCCGTCGGTGTCTAAGTGTATATGAAATACAAGGGACCTGCTTCCAAGGTAATGGCTTGGCCCGTAATAGGAGTAAAAATTCCTCACGTCAAAATCTTTGTCAGATGCTTTCATAGCGAAGGCAGTTTAATGTTTGACAATTCATGTGCCATGGGGAGGGATGGTTTCAATCAAATATATGAAAAATCCGGCAAAGGAGCGGCTTCCTTGCCGGATTATTCGGGAATGATCCTGATAAACGAAAACTTTTTTTAACCGTGCGTTGCCATGCATTTAGCGGTCCTCAAAAGCATTTGAAAGGGATTGTCCGGGGGCAAACCTTTTTTAAAAGGAGAACAGGTTACCGGAACAGCCTCAGAATGTCGTTGAGGTTGACAAAAATAAGCAGTGACAGCAGGAGCAGCATTCCGATCATCTGGGCATACTCCATAAATTTCTCCGGGGGTTTTTTCCCCACGATGATTTCATAGATGAGAAACATCACATGTCCGCCGTCCAGCGCAGGAATGGGAAGAAGGTTCATGATGGCCAGCACAACCGATAGCAGTGCAGTAATTGTCCAGAAGTGGCCCCAGTCCCAGGTGGGAGCAAAAATGCTTCCAATGGTAATAAAGCCTCCCAGGCTTTCCCTGGCCTTCACCTCAGGCCTGAACAATAACCTGAGCTCCCTGAAATAAGTGGTGGTGGTATTGTATGCTTTGGAAATTCCTGCCGGAATGGAGGCGAAAAACGAATACTCGTGTTTTGCAAAATCAAGGATCTGGTCAACGGGCTTTACGTAGGCTCCAATACGGGCTTCATCAGGAATGGCAATGGGGAGTTCCAGTTCCTGTTCGTTGCGGGCTATCCTGATGTTGGTTTCCTTACCGGCATAATTGGGAATGGCGCGGGCAAATTCATCAAACGACCAGGTTTGATGCTCACCGATGCCTTTGATATGGTCGCCGGGTTGAAGGCCGGCCTTTTCAGCCGGTGAGTCTTCCATAAGCTCTTCCACAACAAAGGGAAAGCGAATGGAAATAAATCCCCTGCCCCGGGCAGAGATCAGCCTTCCAAAAAAGTCCTCGGGGACGGGTAATTCAACCAGGCTGTCGTTACGTTCTACGGTAACCCGCCGCACATTACCCATCACAAACTCCCGGGGGATATCCATAAAATCTTCCACTTCCTCACCGTTCAGCTTCAGGATTTTGTCACCGGTCTGCAAACCGATATCCCTTGCCAGGGAATCAGCCACTATGCCGTATTTGGCGTTTTGGGCAGGCAGATATTGCTCGCCCATAAAAAAGAGCATAAAAATATAAATAACAGCTGCCAGGATAATGTTTGCCGTGACACCGCCAAGCATGATGATCAGACGCTGCCAGGAGGGCTTTGCCCGGAACTCATATGGCTTGGCAGGCTTTTTCATCTGCTCTTTATCCATGGATTCATCAATCATGCCGGCGATCTTAACATAGCCGCCAAGTGGGAGCCATCCCATCCCGTATTCGGTTTGTCCGCGTTTGAATTTAAACAGGGAAAACCAGGGGTTAAAGAAAAGGTAAAACTTCTCTACCCGGGTTTTGAACAAACGGGCCGGGATCATGTGGCCCATCTCATGTATTACAATCAAAATGGATAAGCTGAGAAAAAACTGTAAGGCTTTGATAAGGATTTCCATTCGTATATTCGGTTTAAAGCTTGTACTGATTAATGCGGATTTACCGCTTTTTGTTCAATGATATCAGAGGCCATTAAACAGGCCTCCCGGTTTGATGACAATATTTCTTCCAGGTTTGGATTTTCAATAAATTCAATATTTTCCATGCATCTGCCAATGATTTCAGGGATCTGCAAAAACCCGATGCGGTTATTCAGAAAGGCTTCAACTGCTACCTCATTGGCCGCGTTAAGGATGCAGGGTATGTTGCCTCCTCTTTCCAGGGCCTGGTAGGCCAGGTCGAGGCATGGAAACTTTTCGGTGTCGGGCTGCTCAAATGTCAGTTTGGGAAAATCCAGGAAATCAAAACGCTGGAAGTTTGATTTGATGCGTTCAGGGTATCCGAGGGCATATTGTATGGGCAGTTTCATGTCGGGAAGGCCCATTTGTGCTTTCATGGACCCATCCTCAAACTGCACAATAGAATGAATTATGGACTGGGGATGCACGATCACCCCTATTTGTCCGGGCTTTAACCCAAACAACCAGCGTGCTTCAATTACTTCCAGTCCTTTGTTCATCATGGTTGCCGAATCTATTGTGATCTTATCGCCCATATCCCAGTTGGGATGTTTCAGGGCCTGATCCTTGGTTACTTTTGCAAGGTAATCCTGGTCTTTTTCCCTGAATGGCCCTCCGCTGGCCGTCAGGTAAATCTTTTCAATTGGGTTGTGAAACTCTCCGGCCAGGCATTGAAAAATGGCAGAATGCTCTGAATCGACAGGGTAGATGTTCACCCCTTTTTCCCGGGCCAGCCTGGTGATGATGTGCCCTGCTACCACAAGGGTTTCTTTATTGGCAAGTGCAATATTCTTGCCGTTTTTTATGGCACTGATGGTGGGCTCAAGGCCTGCAATCCCCACCATGGCAGTAAGTACCAGGTCGCAGGGAGTATATTCCATCACCTGAATGAGCGCCTTTTTTCCTGAATAAACCTTAATGGGCAGGGAAGAAAGGGCATCGCATACTTTTTGGTAATGATTTTCATTTCCAATGACCACGGCATTGGGCTTGAACTCCCTGGCCTGCTCCACCAACAGGGAAACATTGTTCTGGGCAGAAAGCAATTCGAGGCTGAACCGGCCCGAACAGGACCTTACCACTTCAAGAGCCTGCCGGCCAATGGAGCCTGTAGAACCCAGGATGGCCAGTTTTTTTCTTGGTTTATTCCTCATCAGAAAACAATATAATCCAGGGGGTTAACCGGAACGCCGTTGTGCCACAATTCAAAATGAAGGTGGGTGCCTGTGGAATAGAGGCCGGAATCTCCAATGATGGCGATTACTTCACCGGCCCTGACAAAATCTCCTTCCTTCTTTAACAAAACACTGTTGTGTTTATAGACGGAAACCAGGTTGTTGCCGTGCTGCAAACCGATGTTGTAACCAGTTTCCAGGGTCCAGTGCGAGAAAATGACCGTTCCGTCAAGTGTGGCTTTAATGGCTTCATTCTTATCGGCAACAATGTCCACCCCGTAGTGATTGGCCGAGGGGTCGAAATAACTTGTGATGATACCCTGCACAGGCGGAAAGAAAAACGACTGTGTCATGGTGGTCGGGGTGGGGGTAACTTCTTCAGTTACCCATTCGTTGTAGCTTCCCATGGCTTCCATCTCGGCCCTTAAAATAGAATCTTCCCTTGATCGGGTCAGTTCGTCAATTTCAAAATGCTCCTGACTCATCACCGTATCGGTATAAAATTCGTCCACATCCCGGCCTTCCACAATGTTGCGGATGTTTTGAAAGTAAAGGTCTTTTTGCCGCAGTTCCACTTCCAGTGAATCGGTTTTAAGCATCAGTTCCCTCAAAATTTTGCGGGTATTGAAATCGGCATATCCGGGTATGTATTCCCGCAAAGGGGTAAAGGCAATCAGGTAGGTGGTTGCAATCACCAGGAAAATGCTCAGGGTTCCAAAAAAGATAAATACGTTGAAACGGGTCAAACGAAAGGAAAGCTTTTCTTCAAAAGTTTCGTCATTCATGATAACCAGACGATACTTGTCGTGAAGCTTGTGAAAGAAGTTTCGTTTTTTCTTGACGTTTTTTGCCATGATACGGGGTTGGAAAAGCAGCTTTGCAAACCTGCAAAAATATAAAATTTCCGTTTGAAAGGTTTGCGTTTGCAAATTTCGCAAATTAAATGGTTTTTTTCCTCAGGTTTGACAAAAACTTGGTGGTTTTTCGGCTGTTAAAAACTGTTAATCCCAAATCATTGGCAGAAATAAAATAAATTTGCAAAATAAAAGTTATCCTATAGAAAACGACAAGGCCTTAATAGTTTTGAAAAATTATCATTTTTATCCGCATATAAGCCGGATCATTGTATTGCTGTTTTTGCTGGTGTTTTTCTGGGGATGCTCCACCCAGAATAACACATGGCTTAACCGTAACTATCATACCATCAGTGCCAAATACAATGGTTTCTGGAATGCCCGGGAGAGTTTTAATCATGGAGTGGAACAACTTTCCAAAGCCCATGAGGATAACTACGAACAGATACTGAGCATTTTCCGTTATGGAGATGAACAACAGGCACGCTCCATACAGGGCAATATGGATGTTGCATACGAAAAAGCCAGTATTGTAATCAGGCGGCACTCCATGAACATTCGCGGAGTGGAATACAATAAATGGATTGACGAATCTTACTTCCTGATTGCCCGTTCGCACTTCTTCAAACGCGACTACAACCTGGCCATTCTTACTTTTGAATACATCATCAGGCAGTACGATACCGACAGGGCATATGAGTCAAAGGTATGGATTGCCAAAGCTTATAATAAGCAGGGCCGTTACAACAATGCCCTTCAGATGCTGGAAGTTGCCAGGGCTGATTACAGGGATGGCAAACTCAGTGATGAAGGGGAGCGCCTTTATCAACTGGCATTTGCCGATTACCATATCCGTCAGGAAAATTACATGGATGCCGTTCCATTTCTTGAGCGGGGAATTAAAAAAACGCGCAGCCGGCGCGAACGCTCCCGTCTTACCTTTATCAAGGCCCAGTTGTATCATCATTCCGAAGATTATGCCAGAGCGCAGCAGACCTACTCCAGGGTTTTGCGAATGAATCCCACCTTTGATATGGCCTTTCAGGCGCGTATCAACATGGCCATGGCTTTTGACCCTGCAACAGGCAATAGCGAAGACATCCGCTCAGGGCTGAAAAGCATGCTGCGTGATGACAAAAACCGCGATTACCGCGATCAGATCTATTATGCATTGGCCGAGCTTTCAAGAAGAGAAGGCAACACCAGCCAGGCAATAGACTATTATAAGCAGTCAACTGCTGTAAGTGATGGCAACAATACCCAGAAAGGACTCTCATACCTTCGTCTTGGAGAAATCTATTTTGAGCGTCCGCAATACCTGCAGGCCAGCAAATATTACGACAGCACCATCACCTTTTTGCCCCAGAATTTTGAAAACTATTCAGAGATCAGCAGAAAACAGACCATCCTGAGCGATCTGGCCCGAAATATCAAAATAATTGAGCGGGAGGATTCCCTGCAGCATCTGGCCTCTCTGAGCAGTGCCGAGCGCAACGCCATTGTAGACCAGGTGATTGCCAAAATCAGGGAAGAGGAGCAAAGGAAAAGGGAAGAGGAACGCCAAAGGATGCAAACCGCCCAGCAAATGGCCCGGTCGCGACGCCCCGGAGGCGATGATCGTGGGGGAGGCTGGTATTTTTACAACCCCTCAGCCATCAGTTTCGGACAAACCGAGTTCTATGCCAGATTTGGTGAAAGACCCCGGGAAGACTTGTGGCGCATCAGCAATAAGCAAACGGTTTCTTTCGATTTTGATGATGGGGAATGGGACGATCCCGACTCCCTGGATGAAGATGGCAGTCCTCTTGACCGCAACCGCTACCTTAGAAACATCCCTACCACCTCCGAAATGATGGCACAATCCAACGACCGCATTGCCCAGGCCTATTATGACAAAGGGATGATCTTTAAAGACAGGCTTAACAACTATCCCAACGCCATTGAAAGTCTGAAAAGCCTGGTAAGCCGTTTCCCGGAAACTGAGCGAAAGCTTTACTCGTATTACTTTTTGTATAACCTGAACAAGGAAATCGGGAATCATAGCGAGGCGCAGAATTTTAAAAACAGGCTGATCAACGAGTTTCCTGACAGCGATTTTGCAAAGATCCTTGGTGATCCTGATTATATTGAGAATCTGAGAAAACGCGAGGAATATGCCAACCGTCTTTATAGTGAAGCCTACAATGCCTTCTTTTCCGAAAATTATGATTTGGTAAAACAGCATTCTAAGAAGGTGGATACCATGGATATTTCTCCTGATCTGCGCAGCAGATTTTCCTACCTTAAAGCCTTGTCGGTTGGAAAAACGGGCAGCCGTCAGCAGTTCAGGCATGAACTGGAAAACATCCTGATAGACTTTGAAGGTTTTCCGGTGCATGAACGGGCCACCGACCTGTTGGCTTCCCTTGATAACAACAGGCTCTTTCATGAGCAGGAAGATGATGTGGAAGAAGTAATTGCAGACGCCGAATATGAAGAATTTGTTTCAGTGTTTTCTTTTGAAGAAGAATCTGCACATTTTTTTGTTTTTGTGGTGGATGTGCTTAATATTGAGCCTGCGCAACTGCGTAGCTTCATCAACGAATTCAACAAAGACTCCTTCCCCGATCGGGAATTGTCTCTGAGCAATATTTTCCTTGATGAACGAAGGCAGATAACCACCATCACCAACTTTTCCGATAAGGAAAAAGGCATGGAATATTATAATGCCATTATGGAATCGGACAGAATAGGAGGCTTTGACCCGGAGGCCTTAAAAGGTTTTGTAATTTCCGTGGAAAACTATCCCATTTTTTACCAGGAAAGAAACCTTGATGAATACCTTGAGTTTTTCAGGATAAAGTATTTAAAAAAATAGGGACCTTTGCCGGAAAAGCTTTTTTGTTATACTTTTGACAGTTAGTTAGTTTTTAATAATTCAATAATGTTTAGTAAAAAGAAAGATATGGCCAAACCAAAAGAACCAGATCACACTTCTGTAAATTTGATAGGAACCGGAACGACCATAAAAGGAGAGGTTTCCTCCAGCGGCGATATTCGCGTTGACGGAACCTTGTCCGGAGAAGTAAAATCGAAAGGAAAAATTGTAGTGGGTACCACCGGAGTAGTTGAAGGCGACATTATTTGCCAGAATGCTGATCTTTCAGGCAAGATCCGGGCAAAGGTTGAAGTTTCAGAACTTTTAACCCTCAAAGCCAGTGCCCGGTTGTTTGGGGAGATAATTACCAACAAGCTGGCCATAGAACCCGGTGCAAGATTTACCGGTTCGTGCAGTATGGAAAAAGAGCAGGCGCCTTCCAGGGAAGAGCCCAAGGCAGCTGCCAAACCCGGTGAAACGGTAAAAACCGAACAAAAATAAAAGGAAGGTATGGCCGGGCAATTTTTTGCCCGGTTTTTTTCGATCATTCAATTTTTTTGCCATGATCAACCTCCGTAAATTTTCCCTGACCCTTGCCGCCTATTCCTTAGTGCTATTTTTGTTTTACGCCTTGTTTGCATGGCTGGCTCCCGACCACCTGGTGTCGGATGCGTTTTACTTTTTTGTGCCATTTTTCTTTTTGCTGGGGCTGTTGTCAAAATTTATTCTTGCCCGCATAACCGAAAAAAAAGAGAAACTTTTTTCACAGGTTTTTCTGGCAATTAACATGGGCCGCTTCCTCCTGTATATTGCGGTTATTTTGTTTTACTCCTTCTCCAGGCCTGATGATGCAGTCGCCTTTATCATTACATTTTTTTTCTTTTATTTCTTGTTCACCATTTTTGAGGTGATCCATGTATATCGGGATTTACACAATAGAAAAAACCCATAAATAATTGGGAAATTCAGTGTTTTCGTGAGGTTTTTGAAAAAAATTAATTCCTATCTTGCACCATCAAAACCAACTTGATTGCAATGCATATAAAAGGGAAAATGCGGGATATTCTCAAAAATCTTTTTTTTGCGGCCATAGGCTGTGGCATTATCTTTAATGTAAATCCCTTATATGCAGATGAGCAGGAGTTTTTGGAAACCGATACGGTTCCGCCTCCTTCTTTAACCGAATATGCTGAAACGGCTGCCAAAGAGCCGGGTTTTGATGCCGGTAAAGTTATTATTGACCACATTCTTGATGCCTACGACTGGCACCTTTTCGATATCGGACCCAAAGAGATATCCCTTCCGCTTCCGGTCATACTTTTTTATGAAGGCCGTTTTTACTTTTTCCTGAGCAGCCGGTTTGACCATGGGCATGAAGCCTATAAAGGTTTTCGGATTGCCCATGAGGGTCCCCGCAAAAACCGCATCATCCGGGTACTTGACGATGGCAAAACCCCCGATCCGGAAGCCTCTTTCGTGTTGGATCTGTCCATCACCAAAAACGTACTGTCCATATTTATTGGGGCCACCCTTTTGTGTTTGATCTTTGTAGGAATAGGAAAAAAGTATAAACATCAGGGCAGCAGGGCCGTGCCATCGGGTTTGCAATCCTTTTTGGAGCCTTTGGTTTTATTCGTTAGGGATGAAATAGCCCTTTCGGCCATCGGTCCCAAACATTATGAAAGGTTTTTGCCTTATCTTTTGTCCCTGTTCTTTTTTATTTTCCTTAACAATATACTTGGTCTGGTCCCATTTTTTCCGGGCGGGGCCAATGTTACGGGCAACATCAGCGTTACGCTGGTTTTGGCCATGTTTACGTTTTTAACCACCCAGCTGTTTGCAAATAAGGGATACTGGCAACATATCTTCAATACCCCGGGGGTTCCCTGGTGGCTGAAGTTGCCCATACCCCTGATGCCGATGATTGAGCTGGTCGGCGTTATCATTAAACCCTTCGTATTAATGATTAGGTTGTTTGCCAACATCACGGCAGGCCACATGATCATACTGGGTTTTGTAAGCCTGATCTTTGTTCTGGGTGAGGTAAGCAACGCCTTTGGTATGGCCATTTCTCCGCTCTCACTGGTATTCCTGGTTTTTATGGGATTTCTTGAGCTGCTGGTGGCCTTTCTGCAGGCATATGTATTTACCCTGTTCAGCGCTTTGTTTTTTGGAATGGCGGTACCTGAAGAGCATCATTGATTATTATAAATAATGAATTGCAAATTTTAAGTTTAACCTAAAAAGAAAAGTTATGTCACCATTATTCGTTTTGTTGGAAGCCTCAGTAGAGATTATTGGTACCTGGGTAAATCTTGGGGCCGGATTGGCGGCAGTAATTGCTGTATTTGCTGCATCATGGGGTATCGGAAAAATCGGTAAAACCGCGCTTGAATCCATTGCCCGTCAACCTGAAGCAGGTAACGATCTGCGTTCGTCAATGATTGTTTCTGCCGCCCTTATTGAAGGGGTTACATTTTTTGCCATTGTGGTTTGCCTGCTGATCTTGTTTGTTTAGTCAAACCGGGTTAGAAATTTTTTGCCGGAATGGTTTTCCGGACGGGCTGTAATGGTGTTTTTTCATTGTCAGCCTCAATGTTTTACTAAAAAATAATCTGCCATGGAACTTTTAACACCGGGATTAGGGCTTATTTTCTGGATGACCTTGTCTTTTGGTATTGTTTTACTAATTTTAAGGAAATTTGCCTGGGCCCCTATTTTGGGGACCATCCGCGAACGTGAAAGGGAAATTGCGATTTCTCTTCGCAATGCCCAGCATATTAAAAGGGAACTGCAAGAGCTGGAAGTTTTGAAAAAGCAAAAGGTCGCTGATGCTGAGAAGCAGCACCAGGAAATCCTGATTAAAGCAAAAACCGAAGCTGAAAACCTGCTTCGTGAAGCCCGCATAAAAGCAAGCGATGACGCCCATCAGTTGCTGGAAAATGCGCGCAAAGCCATTGATGTGCAAAGAAAATCGGCCATGCTGGAAATTAAACAGCAGATTGCCAACCTTTCGGTTGATATGGCCGAAAAAGTTTTGCAGGAAGAATTCAGCGACAAGGATAAAAATACCCGCTTTGTCAACGGCGAGCTTGAAAAGGTTATCCTGAATTAAAAACCCGAAAACAAACCATCTTCCCATGATTGGAAGAGAAATCCGTGTTGCCAGACGTTATGCAAGGGCCCTGCTTGCCCTGGCGGAGGAAAATAATATCCTGGAAAGGGCCTACCAGGATATGAAGTATATCTACAGTGTTTTTTCCCTGGAAAAGGAGTTGAAGGTAGTGCTGAACAGCCCCATTGTGCGGGAAAAGAAAAAACAAAGGATCATTTCCCGCCTGTTTGAAGGGAAAGTACACCCTGTTATTCACCAATACCTGCAGATCATTGTCAGAAAGCGCAGGTCAGCCCTGCTCGATGGTATTTCTGAGCAATTTCAGCATGTTTACAAAGAGCATCTGGGCATTGAGCGGGTAAAGGTTACTACGGCACTTCCCATTGACGAACCCTTAAGGGAAAAAGTACTTTCTGTGGTAAGGAAACTCACCGACAAAGAGGTGGAATTCCATGAAGAAGTGAATCCACGCATTATTGGTGGATTTATTCTTAATCTGGGCGAAAAACAATACGACGCCAGCATCAAACGCAAGCTGGATGATATCAGAAAACACCTGAATACCTGATAACTGGTTTAATAGCATAAGAAAAAATAAACAGATATGTCAGAAATAAAACCCGCAGAAATTTCCGCCATACTCCGACAGGAAATGGCCGGTTTTCGCAGGGATATCAACCTTGAGGAAACTGGAACGGTATTGCAGATAGGCGACGGAATTGCCCGCATTTACGGATTATCCAACGCACAGGCCGGAGAAATGGTTGCCTTTAATGAAGAAGGCCTGAAAGGGGTGGTATTGAACCTGGAAGAAGACAATGTTGGGATCGTATTGCTTGGCGATGCACGCAATGTTAAGGAAGGGGATATTGTAAGACGAACCGGCGAGATTGTTTCCATTGATGCCGGAGAAGGCCTTGTGGGAAGAGTTATCGATTCCACCGGGAAACCCCTTGACGGAAAGGGAAGCATCCCGGGACCTCTTTACCAGATGCCGCTTGAAAGAAAAGCCCCGGGCGTGATCTACCGTCAGCCGGTAAATGAGCCCCTTCAAACCGGTATCAAAGCCATTGATGCCATGATCCCCATCGGGCGAGGCCAGCGTGAGCTGATCATCGGCGACCGGCAGACAGGGAAAACAGCCATTGCCATTGATGCCATCATCAGCCAGCGTGAATTTTTTGAGAAAGGAGATCCGGTTTTCTGCATTTATGTGGCCATCGGGCAAAAAAGTTCAACCGTGGCGGGTATTGTCAATCAGTTACGTAAACATAAAGCCATGGACTATACGGTGGTGGTTTCGGCTGCGGCCAGTGAACCTGCTGCCATGCAGTTTTTTGCACCTTTTGCAGGTGCAGCCATAGGTGAATATTTCAGAGACACAGGAAGATCTGCACTGGTGGTTTTTGATGACCTTTCCAAACAGGCCGTGGCTTATCGCGAGGTTTCTTTGTTGCTGCGCAGGCCTCCCGGCCGCGAAGCTTATCCCGGGGATGTGTTTTACCTGCACTCACGCCTTCTGGAAAGGGCTGCAAAGATCATCGCTTCCGATGGAATTGCCGCCAAAATGAACGATGTACCCGAATCCATCAAAGACCTGGTAAAAGGCGGAGGCTCACTTACGGCCCTTCCCATTGTGGAAACCCAGGCTGGAGATGTTTCTGCCTACATCCCCACCAATGTGATCTCTATTACCGATGGACAGATATTCCTGGAGTCCAGCCTTTTCAATGCCGGGGTGCGTCCTGCCATTAATGTGGGAATCTCTGTAAGCCGGGTAGGGGGCAATGCCCAGGTGAAATCCATGAAAAAAGTTGCCGGAACCCTTAAGCTTAACCAGGCCCAGTATCGCGAACTGGAAGCCTTTTCCAAATTCGGTTCCGACCTGGACACTTCCACCCGTTCCATCCTGGAAAAAGGGGCCAGGAATGTGGAAATCCTCAAGCAGGGACAATTTACACCCGTTGCGGTGGAAGAACAAATCGCCATATTGTTTTGCGGAACCAGGGGCCTTATCGGCAAGGTTCCCATAAACAAAGTTGCGGCATTTGAAAAGGAATTTATTTCTTATTTGAAAGAAAACCACCAGACAATACTGGATAAACTCAGGCAAGGTTTTCTGGACGATGAAATGACCAAAACCCTCGAATCGGCAGCCCATGAGGTTAGCGCGAAGTTTCATGAAGAGTAAAGGAAACCCTGAATAAGCAGTTGGTATGATCAACCTGAAGGAAGTACGTACAAGGATCGCATCCATTAAATCCACGCGGCAGATCACAAGTGCCATGAAGATGGTTTCTGCCTCCAAGCTGCGCAAAGCCCAGAATGGGATTTTGAACCTGCGTCCTTATGCTGCCGGATTAAAAAAAATGCTTCAGAGTGTTGATCCCCAAATCCCCGCGGATGAGAAAAATCATTTTACCCAGGGGCGGGAAGGAAAAAACATTTTGGTGGTGGGCATAGCTTCCAATAAAGGCCTTTGCGGAACCTATAACGTTTTGTTGATTAAGCGCACCCTGTTGCATGTCAACTCCCTGGTTCAGGATGGCTATAAGGTTAAACTGCTGCTGGTCGGTAAAAAAATTGAATCTTTTTTCCAGGGACATGATATAGAGATCCTGAAAACCGCCCACGAAATTTTAGAGGGAATCACCTATGAAAAATCAGAAGCACTGGCGAAGGAGTTGATGGAAATGTACACGGAAGAAACCTTTGACCGGGTGGACGTGGTTTACAACCGTTTTAAAAATGCAGTAATGCAGGAGCTGGTGATCGATCAGCTTCTTCCCATCCCGCTGGATATACCCGCTGAGGAACCCAAAAAAGAATCCGTAAAGGCGGAAGAGCCCTTTGAAGAATTTCCCTATATCCTTGAACCTTCTCCCAAAGAAGTGCTGGACACCCTTGTGCCCCAGTACATTTCCCTTTATCTATACCAGATTTTTCTGGATGCTTCGGCTTCGGAAAACGGGGCGCGCATGACGGCCATGCACAAAGCCAGCGACAATGCCACCGAACTGCTGAAAAACCTGACACTCAGCTACAACAAAGTTCGTCAGTCCATGATTACCCGTGAGATCATGGAAATTGTGGGTGGGGCGGAGGTATTCAGCAGGTAAGCTGTTTTTCAAAAAAAAATTTCTTTTTTTCAGAGTTTATCAGATAGCCTTGAAACG
>SLRE01000165.1 GCA_007131125.1 Bacteroidales bacterium
TGTTGGTTCTGTGCCGGTTTTCCTTTTTTCTGAATACCAAAGCGGTATTTAGGGCAACACGGTATATCCATGTGGAGAATGTGGCTTCATGGCGGAAAGCCGGAAAAGACTTCCAGGCCTGAAAAACTATTTCCTGGTAAAGGTCTTCGCGGTCTTGCCTGGAATCGGCATAAATGGCAATGACCTTGTGCAGGGCGCCTGCACTTTCCCTGAGCTTTTCAAGGAATAAATCTTTCTGGGCTTTTTCCGGCATGGTAATTTGATTGCTTTTAACAGGTTAGTATCCTATCGGCCGGAAAAATTACAAAAAAAGAAGCCTTTAATAAAAAAAAGGCTTCTTTGCATGGAAAATAACCCGATGAACAAAAAACATCAGGTCATTTTTTGGGGATTTTTACCATCTTCGCGGGTAATTTGAAAAAACCCTGCATTGCTCATGCATAAACCTGTAGAAATAAAACAGACGGTGATTCAGTTCCTTACCGTAATCAACATCCTTTTCGTATTCTATATAAGTATCAGGTATACATTCCCTGCGCCTGGCAGAGTGAATATGCCGGTTCCATTGGTCTGTCAGTTGTTTGTTCCACTCCTCAAGGTATGACTGGCTGTAAAACTCTTTGGGTTGGTGTGTCCTTTGAAACCATCCTTCAAAGGCAGCACTGAAAATAACCAGCCTGTATTCTGTGGTGTCTTCCTCTTCTTCTGCCGTGGCAAGGTTCAGGGTGTCGCGGTCGTTCTGTAAAGACGTCCCGCAAAATCCCTGGATGGAAAAAAACATCAATAAAAGCAATGAAAACAAATTTTTTAAAGGAATCATGGTTTTACTTCTCCTTTCTTATTTGTTATATTGTATTAACGTTTTCAGGCATAATGTATTGCCATTAAAACTGTTAACAGATTTTAAAAATGCTTTTGCACTTGTTAAGACACTGAAAATATTTATGATTTCCATTCAATGGGTTTTGGATTTTTTTCATTAAAATATCACGTAACTTTTTGGATGTTAATTTATTTTAAAACACGGGCAAACATTTGATTTTATTTCAGAAATATTTTATATTTACAATTTGAATATGTTAAAAACACCGGAAAATCCGGTTATTAACAAAATACCGTTATTCATTATTAAACCCAAAAAGAACAAGTCATGAGAAGTTTATTTTTTATTCCCTTATTAGGAATGTTGTTGATGTTTTCCGGTTGTGCACCTGAACCTGAAATTGCCGAAGAGCCGGGAGTTGTTGACAGAGTTCAGGTTGCAATAATGCTTGGGGAAGGTTTTCACGATGGTGAGGCTTACATGCCTTATGCCTATTTGACCAATCTTGGCGCTGAAATTACCGTAATTGGCCCGGAAGTGGGAACCGTTACAGCTTACAATACGGATTTTACCATAAACATTCAGCGCCCGGTGGCAGATGTTTCAGTGGATGAATTTGATGCGCTTATTTTGCCGGGAGGACAAGCCCCCGCCAAGATCAGGGAAAATGAAGCCGTGGTGGCATTCGCCAGGGAGTTTTTTGAAAGCGGAAAACCCGTTGCAGCGATATGTCACGGGCCGCAGATCCTGATCACTGCTGGTGTGATGGAAGGTAAAAATGCTACCGGTTTTGAAGACATCAAAGGTGAGCTGGAAGAGGCCGGAGCCACTTTCCATGATGAAGCCGTGGTGATAGACGGAAACCTCATCACCTCACGCACTCCCCCGGACCTTTATGATTTTTCAAAGGCCATCGAAGAAAAATTGATGATGGATCCTGCTTATTAATTCAGAATATTATCATCAAAAAAAACCCGGAGTTTGTTTTTAACTCCGGGTTTTTTTTGGCACAGGACTTTACCTGATTGCCCTTTGTATCAGGATAAGTTCCTTGAGGTTGTCAATGTCCAGAACTCCCAGAATTTCATCTTTTGAAATAACGGGAACCAGGTAATTGCGTTTCCTGTTCATATCCTGAAACACATCAAAAAGTTTGGCATTGGGTTTAACGGGTTCTACATCTGTATTCACGGCATCTTTAATCTTCCCTTCTTTGCCCAGATTGTTTAGCCCGTTAATGATTTCATTTTTTGTGAGTATGCCTTTGTATTTTCCTTCCGATTTTATGACGAAACCATTATCAGGAATATGAATCAGCTTCTGGGCAGCGTCTCCAAGGGTATCTTCCATATCCAGTTCTGCAAAATTTTTATTCAAAACATCTTCCACGGAAAACTGCTTTAATGCATCCTGGTATTGGATCATCTCGTATTCCCCTTTGGCGCCCAGTAGAATAAAGATACCAATAATGACAAGGAAGGGATTGATAAACAGTCCTGCCAGGATAAAGAAAATGGCGAAGATCTGTCCGATATCTTTGGCAATGCGGGTTGCGTCCACCCGTTTCATTTTTATGGACAGGGCTGCCCTGAAGAGCCGGCCTCCGTCCATGGGGAAGGCGGGGATCAGGTTAAACACCACGATAAAAATATTGGCGGCCATCAACATTACCAGGAAATTTTCCCGGGTGATGGCAACAAACTTCATTTCTTCAAGGTTTACGGGCTGGAATAAAGCCAGGTAAATCCAAATTAATATGGCTATCACAACGTTTACCAGTGGTCCGGCGGCAGAAACCAGGAACTCTTCCTTTGGCTTTTCCGGCATTTTGGTCATGTGTGCCATACCACCAATAGGCAGGAGGGTTATACCGGTAACATTTCCCCCGAATTTTATGGCCGTTAGCGAATGGCCCAGTTCGTGCAGCACCACACAAAAAAACAACGCAAACACAAATAAAACATGCATTAGTATTTGCGGGGTTTCCAAACCACGATTTAAACTTACAATCACAATCCATGCGATCAGAAAAATAAAGGTCCAGTGAACTTTTACCTTTATCCCGAAAGGTTTTCCTAAACTTAATGCATACCTGGTTTTCATAATATCTCTTTTTTATTGACTACTAACAAATAACAACTGCCACCTGGGTTTAAAATTTCCGTTTGCGGTTTCCTTCCATCAAAAATAGCCATTTGAATGCAATATTCTTAATGAAAAGGGAAAGTTTATGTCAAAACATTACCATTGTTGCATTTTTTGGTTTTGAAAAAAAGACCGGTCCAAAAAGGTTTTCTGGTGATAGGGTTTTTGTTGGGTTATTTTGATGATTTGGCCTAATTTTTGGGTGCTGCGGATTTATACAAATGTATTATAGTCTTATATTTTTTGTATCACCAACTCATCTCACCAACCATGAAAAAGATCATTTTGCCTGCCCTGCTCTTGCTGACCTTTGCAATGGCAGGTTTTGCCCAGAGTCAACAATTAAGAATTTCTCCTTTCCGCTTTGGCGGTGTCCACCCCATGTCTTCGGCTGACGGAGAACCCAGAGGGTTTTTTGTGATCAATACAGAATCGGAAGGAAACTGGATGTTCCATTTTTTTGATGCAGAATTAAGGGAAACCGGAAAAACTTTAGTAGAAGCTCCGAGGTTCTCTTTTTTTAACGAGGCGGTTATTCACAACGACAAAATATTGGTTTCCTTCCTGGTAAATGCTTTCAGGACATCAGCCACCTATGTTTTGCTGGATATGGAAGGCAATGAGCTGGCAAGGCAAACCCGCACCGACATGCCCATGCTTAACCGTGGGGAACAGTTTTTCCCAAGGGTTTTTGCCCATCCCGAAACGGGGTTTATCATTACCCAGACCATTCGCGACGGGAATACCGGATATGCAGTTGAGCACCTTAACGAAGAATTAAACACCCTTTGGCGTAAAGAATTTTATGCTCAAAGAGGTACCTACCATGTTTATGACCTTTGGGCCGGTTCCCAGGATATTTTGATTTTTGAGGGCAATGAAAGAAGGGGCAACCTGTTGAATGCCAGAGTTGTTTCCCTTGATCCCAAAACAGGAAATGAACGCTTTCAAAAACACCTGGCCGATGGCGAGCATGCCTTCTTTCCCATGGCTACCGGTTTTCTTGATAACGGTGAGGCGGTGCTTGCCGGTACATATTACCGGGGCGATCAAATCCGTGGTAAAAACTCCAAAGGCCTTTTCTTTGAGAAAATGGACAAGGATGGGAAAACCACCTCAATGGAATTATATGAATGGAAAGGCCTGAGGCCTTTGTTGCGCACCAGTGTAACAGACTGGTTTTTTAAAGTAATGCCGGAAGTTTGGATCCATGGTCTGGAAATAAACAAAGACGGGAGTTTTACTGCAATTGCTGAATTGTATCGTTATTCGGGAGAGGTATCCCAGGTTGACCCCGAAACCCGGAAATTGAAAGAAAGATACCACCGTATCCGGATTCTGGATTTTATGTTGTTTGGATTTGATGAAGAAGGCAAAATGCAATATGCCGACCGCATCGAAAGGCCGCACATGGTTTTAAAGTTGGATTCGGAGTTTACCGGGCCTTCGGGTTCTCTTTCAGAGCGTGCAGGAGCAGGTTCTCTTAACAGGGCAAGGGCCATGAAGGAAAAAGGGGCACTTACTTATCGTTTTCATCAGTTTTCGGAGGACGGCTCCCTTCAGCTGGGTTTTATGAGCTATGAGGCAAAATCTCACTACGCTTACGTTATGGATCTTTTTGAGGAGCGCAACATGGTAAAATTCCCACTTGTTAAATCCAAGCCAAAAATAATTACATATGCCCAGATGATTGACCTTTGCGTAAATCAGTCAGGCTTTGGTTTCATCCTTACCGAAATGAACACCCGCTCATTCGACGACTCCGAAGTTTACTGGAGAGGGATGTTTCCGGCTGCAAACGGAAGTATGATTACCTATGAATACCTTCCCCTGAACGGACAGCTGTCCTTAAACCTCGTGGATATGACAGAAGCCGAATAAACAATGCCATACCGACGTAAAAAAGCGGGGCCAACTTCCGGCAATGGAAAATGGCCCCGCTTTTTCGGTTTTTGGGTTTTGAGCAGATTGATTTTACTTTTTCCGGAGTTTCATTACCTGCACGTTTCCTTGTCCATCGGTTGAACGCCAGTGCTGGGTATTCCTTTTGGAGCTCATGATGATCCAGGCTTTGGGATAAGATGAATCTTTACCGGTAATGGAAACCGTTTCGGAAGTGTTGGTCCACCGGAAATCCCCGGTATTTACAGCATCCAAATGGGCAATGGTGCTGCTGAAAGTCTGGGTACCCCTTCCGTTTGCCATAAAAGTAATGGTTCCTGCATTCTCCATCCTGGAAGTAGAACCATCTGCATTGATTACTTCAAATTCTTCAATGGCCCACTCTCCGCTCAACCTTGAAGCAAGCTTTAGCTGGGCAGAGCAGGAAAATAAAAACAACGGAAGGACCAGAAACAAAACCATTCGGAGAGTTTTCATGATTTTCTGGAATTAAGTGGTTGAAAAAAATCCGGCAGATTTACCGGATGAAAAATAAA
>SLRE01000177.1 GCA_007131125.1 Bacteroidales bacterium
AGGACCCCGGACACTCCAAAGACAAGGAAAACATAGCGAAAACTTCTCCTGAAATAGTATTCTCCCTTAATACAGGCGTAACGCGTAAGCCAAATAATAAACAGTGTGGCGGCCCCGGCAAGCAACCCATCAAGGTTCATTCCTCCAACAATCCAGGAACTGGTTTCAGTCATAATCATTGCGTTTGGGGTTTCGTTTGGCCCTTCCTTTCAAAACCCTTTCATGCTGGTAAAACATCTCCAGGGTACTCCAGAAAAAGGAAAATCCCAGGCAGCCAAAAAGAATGGACACCAGGGAAGAAAAATACAAAGAAGCAATTACGCACAAAACACCGGGTATAAACAACACCCACCAGCTTTTCCGGCCAAAATGATACTCCATTATAATCACCACCGGATGAAATATACCGATCATGAAAAAAGCGGCCAGCCCTACCAAAAAACCCTGCCAGTTGATTGCTTCCATTGCATTTTTTATCTGTGCAAAAATAACAGAAAACCGGAACAAATTAAGCGATTCGGTACCTTTTATCGTAAAGTGTGGACTGACAGCATTTTATTAAAAGGTATTGACAATGCTTAAAGATAAATTTGTTTTATATTTGTTTCAGGAAAAATCCCTCATCCATGTTAAGCATCTGCATTCCTGTTTATAACTTCGACATCAGCAGGCTGGTAAAGGACTTGCACCGGCAGGCCCTGGAGCTTGATAAACCCATTGAAATTCTTTTGCTGGATGACGGTTCTTCCGAAGATTTCAAAATCAGAAACAGGGTGCTGAAGGACCTTCCCCTGGCAAGGTACCATGAGCTTAAAGAAAATACCGGGCGCAGCAAAATTCGCAACCTTTTGGCCGCAATGGCCCGTTATCCCAACATCATTTTTATGGATTGCGATTCTGCGGTGCCTGACAACCTTTACCTAAAGCGCTACCTGGAAGTTGCCCCCGGTAAACCTGTTATTTGCGGCGGGCGCAGCTACCATTCCGAACCCCCGGAAGACAGCACTTACCTCCGATGGCTTTTCGGGATAAAAAGGGAGGTAAAAAGTGCCGCAGAGCGAAGCAGCCACCCCAACCACTCTTTCATGACCAATAATTTCATGATTTCAAAAGAGTTGGTTCAGAAAATAACATTTAATGAAAAGCTTGAAGGTTATGGGCATGAAGATACCTTGTTTGGGTTTGAACTGATGAAAAACGGAATTGCCATCCATCATATCGATAACCCTTTAATCCATATCGGACTGGAAACCGCTGAAGAGTTCCTGGAAAAAACCCGGCAGGGCATAAAAAACCTGGTCAGGATATACCACATGATGAATAAGGACCCGGAGTTGAGCAATATGGTAAGGGTATTAAAAACTTATGAAAAATTGCGCAGGTACAAATTCTACAGGGTTTATGGCCAATTTTTCAACACCATTGAAAAACCCATTGAAAAACATCTCAAACAACCGCCTTCACGTCTTTTCTTTTTCGACCTTTACAAACTGGGCATCATCTGCAGGCAGGCTGAGCAAGCCTAAACATTTTCACCTTTTGTTGTGTTTAAGGATTGCACTTAATTATTAAACAAATGCCTCAAAAAATCTTAAAATATATGGCTATTTTATCAATGCTTGGGATGATGTTCGGTTGTGGAGTTAAAAAGAAACCGGAATCAGCCCGGAACAAAGCTTCGTTTTACGAGCTGAAAACCAC
The DNA here is from genome assembly GCA_007131125.1 of Bacteroidales bacterium. Lineage (GTDB taxonomy): Bacteria > Bacteroidota > Bacteroidia > Bacteroidales > UBA7960 > PUML01. The sequence goes on from SLRE01000177.1 coordinate 1,702, forward strand.
TTCCCTTTCAGGAGAACCCATAAACTTTTCTGACTTTAAAGGCAAAAAGGTAATGGTGGTAAACACTGCCTCCGAATGCGGGTTCACCCCCCAGTATGAGGGACTGGAAAACCTTTATCAAAAATATGGAGATAACCTTGTAATCATAGGATTTCCTGCCAACGACTTCATGGGACAGGAGCCCGGAAGCAACGAAGAAATTGCTGCTTTCTGCCAGAAAAATTACGGGGTAAGTTTTTTAATGAGCGAAAAGGTAACTGTAAAAGGAAACGATATGCATCCTGTTTTTCAATGGCTTACCGATAAAAGCCTGAACGGATGGAACCGCAGGTCGCCGCAGTGGAACTTCTATAAGTACCTTGTGGATGAGTCTGGAGAACTGCTTGCCGTATTTCCTTCCCGAACCAAGCCGGAAGATAAAAAAATAACCGGCATGATTGAATAAAAAACCGCTATGGCCATTCATCACCTATACAGGAAGCAACTTGTACCCATAAGTATGGAGGAGGCCTGGAAGTTTTTCAGCGACCCCTACAACCTGCAAAAGATTACGCCAATGGATATGGGGTTTGAGGTGCGCTCTTATTCCGGCCCCAAAGAACTGCATCCCGGTCAGATTATCATTTATTCCGTAAAACCGCTTTTCGGCATCCCCCTCACCTGGGTAACAGAAATAACCCATGCCCTGGAACCTGAATTTTTTGTGGACGAGCAGCGAAAGGGACCCTATATGCTTTGGCATCATAAACATTACATCCGCAAAGTAGAAGGAGGTGTAGAAATGACCGACAGCATCCATTACAAGGTTTTTTACGGATGGATTGGTTCGGCAATCAACCGCTTAATGGTGCAAAAAAAGCTTAAGAAAATTTTTGACTACCGCGCCCGGAAAATCAAGGAAATATTCGGGGAATTGCCGGCAGAATGAGGTTAGTAATAAGGGAAAAAACTTATTTAATGTAAGACTCAAGCACCCGGCAAGCTTTTCCGGGAATAAGCTGCACGGTTTTAAGTTCGGCAGGCAGCACAAAGGCTTCTCCTTGTTTAACCTCCTCGCTTCCCGAAGGATAAACAATCCTGAAATCCCCTTCCAGGCATATATAAATCACAAAAGAATCCAGGAAGAAATAATCGCTTTCAATTTTCCGGTCGAAAGTTAAAAGGTTGGTGGTAAAATATGGACAGTCAACCAAAGGAGCGGAGCCATTTTCTTCTTCCTTGTAGGGAGTTTTGTATTCCGGCAGGCTGTTGAAATCAAGCGCTTTAAGGGCTTCATCCGTATGCAGTTCCCGTAGTTTTCCATCCTGCCCCGGCCGGTCCCAATCATAAACCCTGAAGGTGATGTCGCTGGTTTGCTGAATTTCGCATAAGGTAATGCCCGCACCAATGGCATGAATCCTTCCGGCCGGAATATAAAACACATCCCCGGGCCGGGCTTCCTCCACATTGAGAATTTCTTTAAGGGTGTTGTTTTCAAGATGATGCAGATAGGTGTCGGGGTCAACATTATGCTTGAATCCGGCGATGATTTCAGCCCCGGGTTCGGCATGAATCACATACCACATTTCACTTTTTCCCTTGCTTTTGTATCTTTCCCTGGCAAGTTTGTCATCGGGATGTACCTGTATGGACAGGTAATCGTTGGTGTCAAGGAATTTTACAAGCAACGGAAAAGTGTCTCCAAACTCCCCGAAAATCTTTTCCCCAACCAGGTCACCCATGTAAACCTCTATCAGCTCCTGCAGATTGTTTCCTTTAAGAAAACCGTTTTCCACAACCGACAGATTGCCTTCCACTCCCGAAATTTCCCAGGACTCACCACAGTTGGGTAAGGGAGAAAAATCCTTGTTAAAAAGTTTTTGCAGGCGTTGCCCGCCCCAGACTTTATCTTTAAAAATGGGTTTAAATTTCAGGGGATATAACTTTCTCATGAAACGGTTTCTTTGCGGAATGCCTTGCTGCAAAAAGCAATCGGATACAACTTAAGGGGCCATTATTCCGGCCACAACACTTTTTCCTTGTCATCCATGGCAACGGCCCAGCTCACCAGTACGAGGTCGTCTTTTTCAAAAACAAATTGCATATGGGCATCCGGAAAGAAAATAATCAGTTCCTCATCTTCCTTTTCTTCCTCAACTTCGGCGAACCCTTGTTCTTTCATCAGTTCCATAACCTCTTCCTTTGATAATGAGAAAACCTCTTTGCCAAAAAGGATGGAGCTTTCATTATCCGTTTCAAAGTTGGAGCAGATGTCCTTGAGTTCTTTTTCAAAGTAAACGGAATGGCCCTGGTCCCAGTAACTCCAGACTTCCACCTGTCCGTCTTCTCCTTCCATATCCAGGGTTTCCACTTCCTGTGGGGAGCCAAAAAAGCTTTCTACCTCTTTTTTGCTTGCACCAAATTTCAAATCACCGAAACCAATCAACGGCTTAATTTCTAGATTTTCTTTCATGGAAAAAATTTTTTGGGTTGGTATATAGCAGCATTTCAAACAAATATAAATATTTATTTTTTGCCGGCCTTTTATTTATCACAAAAAAAGGTCATTTCAAAGGGGTATCGGGTTCTTTTGCCAGGTGCTCAAACACTAGTTTATCTACCCAGGCGGGAAAAAATTTATTGAGCCATACGGTTAGTTTACCCTGTCGGGTAAGCACCAAAACCTGTTTGCGTTTTTTTATGGCCCTGATGATATGCCAGGCGGCCAATTGTGCCGACATCATTTTGGTTTCTTCCCTGGGAGATTCCCCTTGCGGGTTTCCATCTCCGGCAAGGGCTGTTTTCCGGATATTGGAAGCCGTAAACCCGGGGCAGGCAATAAGTACATGCAGGCCGTTGTTGCGGTTTTCAATGCGCAGGGATTCCAGAAAACCCTGCAGGGCAAATTTTGATGCGGAATAGCCTGTACGCGCAGGCAGGCCTTTGTAACCTGCAATAGAAGAAACTCCTACCACACTGCCTTTGGATTTTATAAGCCAGGGAAGGGCAAAATGGGTGCAATACACCGCACCCCAGAAGTTGACTTCCATAAGCTTTTCTATTACCGAAAGCTCCGATTCTGAAAATAAGGCCCGCATGGAAACCCCGGCATTGTTTACCAAAACATCAATCCTTCCGAAATGCTCCACCGTTTTTTCTACAAGGCTTTTACAGTCTTCTTTGCAGGTAACATCGGTTTTTACCACCAGCAGGTTTTCTGAAGAATAATGGCCCTGCCCGGCAAACTGCTGCATGGCATCAAGATTCCTGGCTGCCATTACTACCTTTGCTCCCCGCGAAAGCGCCTCTTCTGCCAGGGCTTTTCCAATTCCCGAGGAAGCCCCGGTAATGACCATTACCTTGTTTTTGATTTCCTGCATGCGGTATTAATTTTAACACAAACCTACGGAGATTTTTTTTACCGTTCCGGTATCGGTATTAAAAAAACCTTCAGAAGAGGTTAAGGAATATTTACATTTGCATTAACCAATTCCCAAAATATGCAATTAAAAGAAGTCAAAACCCGTGAGGATGCCAGGGAGTTTCTGCAGGTGCCCCACATAATTTACAAAGACGACAAAAACTGGATACCTCACCTGCAAAAAGACATTGAGGCAGTATTTGACCCTTCAGAAAACCCGCAGTTCGGGAGCGGGGAAGCCATCCGATGGGTTTTAAAGGATGAGCAGGGAAAGCTGATTGGACGGGTTGCTGCCTTTG
>SLRE01000110.1 GCA_007131125.1 Bacteroidales bacterium
ATCGATACAAAGAGTAATGTAAGAGAAAATTACGTATGAATACAGCGAGCCCCCTTATTGGCGTGCTGTTTATGCTGTCACTTTCAGCTTTTGGGACGGTCGAACAGCGGGCGATTGTACAGTCATCCGATCAAGATGTTCTTTATAAAGCCTTTACAGAGCCGGGTGCTGAGTATCGCGGCAAACCCTTCTGGTCATGGAATGGTGAATTGGAAAAAGACGAACTGCTGCGGCAGATTCATGTCTTCAAAGAAATGGGCATGGGCGGTTTTTTTATGCACTCGCGCGTCGGGCTGATAACCGAATATTTAGGTGAGGAATGGTTTGAGCTGACCAACGCCTGCGCCGATGAGGGCAAACGGCTTGGGATGGAAGGCTGGATTTACGATGAAGACCGCTGGCCCAGCGGTACCGCCGGCGGCATGGTGACCGAAAATCCGGACTATCGCATGCGCCTCTTGCATCTGACACCTGCTGCGGGCAAAGACTTTGCCTGGGACGATTCGGTATTTGCGGCCTTTGCCTGTGATCTGGACGGCGTGGCCTTTTCCAATAGCGTACGTTTGACGCCGCAGACGCCTGAGGGTGCGTATCCCAATAAGACCGTGCTGGTTTTTAAGGTTGTTGAGATGCCCAAATCCACCTTCTATAACGGCTATACCTATGCCGATACAATGAACCGCAAGGCGACGGATGAATACATCCGCCTGACGCATGACAAATACGCGACCTATTGCGGTGATCGGCTGGGTGATTCTATTGTGGGCGTTTTTACCGATGAACCGCATCGCGGGCCGTTGATGAATACCTTCAGTTCCGGCAATGACTGGGCGATACCCTGGACACCGTTGCTGCCACAGGAATTCAAGGAGCGATTTGGTTACGATCTGGTCGATCGCCTGCCGCAGTTATTCCTGCAAAAGGACGGTCGGAAGATTGCCCAGGTCAAATGGCATTATGTTGATCTAACCCAGCAGTTGTTTCTCGAAAACTGGCTGCGTCCCATCTACGACTGGTGCGCCGCCAACAACATGCGTCTGACCGGCCATACGCTGCAGGAAAACTCGCTGGCCAGCCAAACAGCAATGCTGGGCTCCATGATGCGGTTTTATGAGTATATGCACGACCCGGGCATCGACGTTCTGACCGAGGGCAATCGGGACTACTGGGTCGTCAAGCAGCTCTCTTCGGTTACGCGTCAACTGGGCCAGCAGTGGCTGATGTCGGAGCTGTACGGCGTGACCGGCTGGCAGTTTAATTTCCAGAGCCACAAAAATGTCGGTGATTACCAGGCCCTTTTCGGCATCAACCTGCGCTGCCATCATCTGTCCTGGTACACGATGGAAGGCGAGGCCAAACGGGATTATCCGGCCAGTATTTTCTATCAGTCCGCCTGGTACAAAGACTATCACGCGGTGGAAACTTACTATGCGCGTTTGGGCTATCTGCTTCATCAGGGCGATCCGGTCTGCGATGTGCTGGTCATCCATCCGGTTGAAAGCCTATGGTGCCAGATTTATCCCGGCTGGGCGCAGCACATTGGCGCCAGAGATGAAGACATCAGGAAGCTGGAGCGGGATTTTCGTAACCTGTTTATGTGGCTGGCCGGCTCGCATATCGATTTTGACTATGGTGATGAAGAGATGATTCGTCGGCTGTATCGCATTGAAAAGGATACCGATGGAACGCCCGTGCTGTATATCGGCCAGGCGCCCTATCGCATGGTCATTGTCCCGCCGACCGTGACGCTGCGCGCCAGTACTATAAACCTGCTCAACGCGTTTTCTGATGCCGGGGGTACGGTGGTGTTTGCCGGTAAGCCGCCGGAGTATATGAACGCGCTGCCCAGCGACGCTCCGCGCCAATTGGCCCAAAAGACACGCCGGATTCCGTTTGAAAAAGAGGCGATTGTTGCCGCTTGTCGGAAAACCATACGTCCGGTGACCCGGTTACTGGACACAAACGCTAATCCTATCAGCGATCTGTTTTGCCAGATGCGGGTGGACGACGACCACACCTATGTCGTTGCGATGAACATGGGCCTGGATAAGACTTACAACAATGTAACCGTTCGCATTCCTGCTGAAGGAACGGTTACACAATGGGATTGTCTAACCGGTCAACGGTATCGGATTTCCGCTGAACAAAAAAACGGAAAACTGGAATTTACGACTGACTTTGCTCCCGCACAGGAGCGCGTCTATGTCGTTTACCACAACCAGGCGCCGGATCTGCCGGTCAAGCCGAGGTGGGTCACAGCGTCCCAAAATGAGCTGACCGGCCCCTTTGACTATACACTGAGCGAGGACAATATTTGCGTGCTGGATTTGGCCGAGTATCGAATCGAAGACGGCAACTGGCAGCCGAAAACCGAAGTCCTCAAAATTGATCAGGCCGTGCGCGATCGGTTTAAACTGCAGCGGCGCGGCGGCCAGATGATTCAGCCCTGGTATCGCAAAAAATTCATGCCGGGTCCCGTGACGAAGGGAACGGTGACCATGCGGTTTGCTTTTTCGATTGATAAGATGCCGGAGCAACCAGTAACGCTGGGTATTGAACGGCCGGAGCATTTCAAGATACGTCTAAACGATACCGCGGTCGCATCCGATTCGTTGCCCGGCTGGTGGGTGGACAATGCCATCCGTCAGATCCCGCTTCCGATGGCTACATTGCAGATAGGCAAAAATACTCTTGAGCTGAAAATGGCATTCGATGAAGATAAAAACATTGAAGCGGTCTATCTGATCGGCGACTTTGGTGTGCGTGTGGACGGCCATCAAACAACACTGATACGGCTGCCGGAACATCTTCGTGTTGGCTGCGTGACAACACAGGGGTTGCCTTTCTATTCCGGCGCAATCACCTACCATGTTCCGCTTTTGACAGAGACAAACGCAAATGAAGAGGTGCTTGTCAGACTGCCCTCATTTGAGGGCGCCACAGCAAAAGTCAGTGCCGCCGGCAGCCCGGAAACCCTGATCCCTTGGCGCCCGTACGAGGCGAAGGTCACCGAGATGCTCAACGGCACCGATGCCCTGGACATCACGATTGTCCTGACCCGTCGCAATACCTTCGGCCCGCTTCACTTGGTCCCGATTCGATCCCCGCACTACGGCCCCCGGCACTGGATAACCGAAGGCGACCGATTTTCGATGGATTATCAACTCTATCCGGCCGGTTTGCTTGAATCTCCCATCATTGAAATCGTAAATGCGCGCACGCATTAAGCCGAATTGGGTCGTGCAGGAATGTGAAGATTCATTTTTTGAGTGTTCAGCGATACGAAAATGTTTTTTTGGAGAATGAAAATGCGAAATCTCAACCGTCGATCATTTATGAAACACACAACAGCAATTCCGCTGGGGCTATCGGCTGCCATGCCGCTGTTGGGGCAGCTTCCTGTGTCCGTCTCGGCTACGGCCGCAGACACACCCAAAGCCCCCCTCAATATTTTGTTACTGTTGACCGACGACCAAAGCGCCCACTTGGAGTGTCTGGGAACCCAGGGTATTCACACCCCCTGTACGACGGCCCTCGCAGAGGAGGGCGTGCTGTTTGTCAACGCCTTTGCAACAGCGGCGTCGTGTGCGCCCGCCCGCAGCGGGTTGCTGACCGGGATGGCGCCGCATTCGAACGGACACTGGCGAAATACCAATGCTCCCAGAATCAACTCTCCGGACGTCGATTTTACCCGGCAGGGCCGATTTGCCCGAATTGAGCAGGTTGGGGTGCATGAAGACATCCCCACTCTCGTTGAAATTCTAAATGCGCGCGGCTATGAGACAGCGATCACCGAGAAACTGCACCTCAGTCCGCCCTGGAAATATCCTTTCCGGCAGCGGTTTCGTGCGGGTTCGGAGGTTGACGATAATGAAAGGGCGGCGGCTCGATTTTTCATGGGGTGCGGCGACAAGCCCTTTTTCCTGATGGCCAACATCTTACATCCCCATCGTCCCTTCCGCAGGCATATCGTGAAAACCGATTACCCGCCCGTCGATCCGAATCGGATTGACGTGCCGGCCAATCTGCCCGACACCCCCGATATACGCCGGGATCTGGCCGATTATTTCGAGACGGTACAGTCTGCCGATGCCTGTGCGGCGGCGATTCTCAAGGCACTGAAGGCGTCCGGCAAATACGACAATACGCTCATTATCTTTACCTCGGATCAGGGCTACTGTTATCACCGGGCCAAGGCCACCGCCTATGACCTGGGGATACGCGTTCCGTTGATTATGGCCGGGCCGACGGTTCGCAAAAACCACTTCAGCCGGCAGTTGGTCAGTCATATTGACCTGATGCCGACGATTCTGGACATGCTGTCGCTGTCCATCCCTGGCACCGTAGAGGGCAAATCACTTCGGCCACTGCTAAGCGATGGGCAAAACGCACCATGGCGGGACATTGTGTTTGCCGAGCACAACTCGCACGGACCCTCGCCGCACGAGTATTATCCCATCCGCTCGGCGTTTGACGGGCGTTTTCACTACCTGCGCAATTTGCTGTACGATCAGAAACGCTGGACCGGCGACATGGAAAGCCTGCTCAAGAATGACACCTTTCCGAATGAGCTGCTGTTTGCCGGTCCCACTGACGCGTTTCAGCGACGATCCTGGGACAACCGCAGCTTTGAAGCAACGATTCGAGCCAAAGAGCAGTTTCCCGACCAGTACGCCTTGCTGCAGAAGACCTTTGCCCGACCCCACGAAGAATTGTATGACCTGCATACCGATCCGTTTGAGATGCGCAACCTGGCCGACGATGAGCGATTTAAGAAGCAATTGCTCGTGCTGCGGCAGGCCGTAACGCAATGGATGAAGGATACGAACGACCCCGGCATAGAACTGAACAGGACGCCGCGAAGAACAAGTTGACGTCGAGAATTAATAGACCTACTATTACCTCATAACATTTGAATTTGTGGGTACAGTCTTTTCAATTTAACCCGTGCGTCTTCGGTTTTAAACTGCCCGTATCGTACAAATATTCATAAGTTGGGCTGTAATAAGCTGATATGGGTCGAACTTGCTTATTCGGAATTCCAAAGAACATTTCAAATCAATTGTTTGGCTGCAAAGATTGTTATTATACGCATACCTGTGCTTCTCATTCCAACGGTGCCCCCTGCTATTCTTAAGCAGCCAATCTGTCGTACGACTTCAACAGCCCACCAGGTCGTTCGACACATTGGATGTCAGCGGTTTCAACAATTTCGTGTTTAGGAGAGAACGTAAAATATCTTTCGGATGCGCCGGGATAAACCGGCATGGAGTAGAGAATGAAAGAGTCTTACACTGAAGGTTTAGCCAACCACAGTGACCCCGAGTCATGTGGCGGCGCTCGTGAGGGCGCAGCCGAAGCGTTGA
>SLRE01000173.1 GCA_007131125.1 Bacteroidales bacterium
ACCGTTGTCGTCGTCCTTGTCGCATGCAAAGAAAATAACAGCCAAAGCCATCATGCTGATTCTAAAAAAATGTGAAGTTCTCATAATTTTGGTTTTTGTGGTTGAAAAAAATTAAAGGTTAATGATTTGTTTTGTTGGTTTTTATTTAATTCAATCAGAGTGAATATCTCATCCCGATCAGAATGGTGCGATGAAACAGGTCGCTACGTGATAAAACCCGGTGGCTGTCGGGTTGTAACAGGGGTTCTGCAGCGGCTGCCGCTTCATTGGAAGCGGGTATCTCCAGTTCAAAGGGAGAGTTTAAGAGGTTGCTGACTTTGGCATAAGCGATCAGGCCCGGAGCAATGCGTTGATCCAGTGAAAAATCGAGCTGGGTTATGGCCCTTTGCCATTGGTCGTTGTCCTTAAAGGCTGAAATGTAAGCAATTCTTCGTCCGGTGTATACCATTGAAAGCTGGGCATCGGTTCCCCAACGCATGTTTTTGAACAGCAATGAAAAGTTACCCAGATGGGCTGACTGCCCTTGCAGGGGTCTGGTTTGCGGCTCAATGCGGCTGGATAAATTGCCCGCTTCATTCCGGTATTGAACGATCTTATCGGAGGTGATCTCTGAATGGGTGTAAGTGTAGTTTCCTCTTACTCCAATCATGTTGAAATACTTGATAAAGTCCATTTCAATACCCATATTGTTTGCGGTTCCAAAGTTTTGTGGTGTCAGGAAGAGGCGGTTGGCCAGGTCTTCCCTGCGAACAACAGCGGTTTCTATGGGGTTTTCAATGCTTTTCCAAAAAACAGCCAGCATAAACTGGTCCTGAGGATTAGGGAAGAACTCATAGCGCAGGTCCAGGTTTTGGGCGTAAGCATGTTTCAGGTTAGGGTTGCCTGCTTCCCTGAACTGGTCTTCTTCGTAGAAGTTATAGGGGATGACCTCAAAGTACCCCTGCCTGCTCATGGATTCATAATAAGATGCCCTGAGGTTGTTGGTAGGGTTCAACTCGTATTTTAAATGGAGGTGGGGTAAAATCTCCGTGTATTCATTTGAGCCCATAGCTCCACTCACATTGGGCGGGGCTTTGGAAACCCATGACATATTTGTTATTTCCATTCGCAAGCCGGTCAGCACCTGCAAGTTGTCAAATAACCTGAAGCGCGTCATGGCATAAGCTGCTGTCACATCCTCTGTGAGTTCATAATTAAGAGGGTTGTTAGGGGAGCCATTGATGGCCACAGAAAAACTATTGTCAGTAACATCTCCTTCGTAAACCTGGTAGGCAGGAGAAGTTCCCAGACGGTATCGGTCGAAGTAATTTTCCCGCTCTTTATTGCGGTGCATACCCCCGGCCTGCACCAGTATTTTCTGCCCAAATAACTCCGGCTCATAAAAAACATTCAAATATCCTGCAATATCCCGGTCAGAGTTGCCCATCCACCTGCGGAAGAATCCTCTGTGGTTGGTGTTGTCATAAACCCAATCTGATTGTCTGAAGGTGCCGTCATCCTGGAGCCTTCTCTCAGAAATGGTCATGAATTCGGCCATATCCGGATCATCGTAGGTAGCCATGGAGTAAACTGCAGACCAGTCAAACGACAATTGATCATTGATCTTGTGGGTCCCCTGCAGGTTGTTGCTGTAAATATTGCTGATGCGCTGGCGGGTGCGGTTCCATTTTTCGATTCTGCCGGTTCCCGGGCCAGAACGGGCCAGTTGGAGGGCAGTGTCTACCATTACCCGGGTTTCCTGTTCGGCAAGGCGCATGTATGAGGAATAAAAACTCAGGCTATGGTTTTCAGAAAACCGGTAGTCGGTTTTTATATGTGCGCCGGTGCGAACCTGCCGGGTGGAGCGGTCCGCTGTAATGGCATTATCCAAAACGGGCAGGTTGGTTTCCCGGTCGGTGGAGAAGTGGAAGAAATCACTTTCAGAGCCCCGAACGGTATTCTGGTGGGAAACGGCAGCCAGCACCCCAAGCTGATTCCTTTGTCCGAAGCGTTGACCTGCAGTCAACCCGTAAATCTGGTTCAGGGGCATGTTGTCCTGGAGCTGATGGTTTACACTTTCCAAAGGAAAGTCATCAACACTTGTCTGGTGGTCGTTGCCGTTGCTCATGCGGGGCGACTTCATCTGAATATTCCTGCGGTCGAAAGAGCTGAATTTTTTGTCTAAAAAAAGTGTATTGAAACCGCTGCCAACGTTTACAGCCAAAACCGGCTCATGAGGGGCATCTTTCAGTTTCATGTCTACCACCCCGCCTATGGCATCGGCTTCCATGTCGGGGGTAAGTGATTTGGTTACTTCCAGGCGTTCGAGCAGGTCGGCCGGAAAAATATCCAGGGGTACATAGCGGTTGTTATTGTCCGGACTGGGTATCTTGACACCGTTGACCAGGGTATAGTTATACCTTTTTTCCATCCCGCGCATAATGGCATGCTGCCCGTCTCCGGTAGCGCTGCGTTCAAGCGCCACCCCGGATACCCTTTGGGCTACGTTGGCCACAGTAATATCCGGGGAAATTTCAATGGCCCGCTGGGAAATCACATTCATTACATTGGGAGCATTTCTTTCGGAAGCCCTGGCACTGGCCTCCGTGTGGCCTATCCGGGAAGTTGCCACCACTACTGTTTCCAGCCCAATGGCCACCGGCTTCATGGCAATGTCGAGCTGTTTGCTGCTCTCCAGGTCCAGGCTCTTTTCCACTGGTTCATAGGAAATATATGATATCTCCACCCGGTAATTTGCAGCAGGAACGTTATTGATGGAAAAACTACCATCAAGTCCTGCAATGGCATAATGGTTTGTACCGGACAATAAGATAGTTGCCCCGGTTAGCGGCTCACGGGTACTTTCATCATAAACTCTGCCTTTGAATTGCACCAGTTTTTGGTGGCTTTCTGTCGCTTTTGCTGAAAAAGAAAACAGAATTAAAAAAAGGAATAGGAAACGCATAAAAATTGTTGTTTTGATTTAATGCAAAATTCCTTTTTATTCACCAAAGGCGTGTTTCAGGAAAGTTAAGGTTAACTTATAAAAAAGTTAAAAGAACTTTAATTTAAAGTTAAGGATTGAAGGAAGGTTAATGCATTCTGCCAAAAACCTAAAAACCCCTGGCTGTTCTGACAGCCAGGGGTTTTTTTAAAAAGGCTTTTTGCAGGGTTTATTACTCGAAGTTGCTTTTTCCCTTGTCCAGAAAGTCAATGTATCTTTCAATATTGGTATCATAGCCGTATGCCGGGGCCAGCATGTTTTCGTCATGGTCGAGAATGATGTAATAGGGCTGGGTATTGGCGCCGTATCTTTCGGCCTGGAAGGCGCTCCATTTTTGTCCTACGGTGCGTATGGTCCGCTCCCTTCCAAGGGCATCGGTTACAAACTGCTCTTCCTCGGGCAGCCTTGTGCGGTCGTCCACGAATAGGGAAATTTTCACGAAATCATCCCTAAGTCTTTGCATTACGCGGGGGTCAGACCAAACCGAAGCTTCCATTTTCCGGCAATTGGCACACCCAAAACCGGTGAAGTCCAGAAAAACCGGTTTCCCGGCTTCGCGTGCGGCTTCCATTCCTCCTTCGTAATCGGTGAAAGACATTAAGCCGTGAGGGCCTTCCCGCACATTATCTCCAACGTATATGGTTTCTGTGCCGGTATCTGCAGCAGGAGCGGCCGACAGCCGGGTAAGGTCAAAGTCCTGGGTAACGGGTGAAGGCAGGAATGAACTGACTGCCCGCAGGGGTGCGCCCCAAAGCCCGGGTATCAGATAAAATACAAAAGCAAAGGTGGCAATGGCCAGCATCAGGCGGGGCACTCCCAGGTAGGGCAAATCGCTGTCGTGGGCAAATTTTATTTTGCCTATCAGGTAAAGCCCCATCAGGGAGAAAATGGCAATCCAAATGGCCAGGAATACTTCCCGGTCAAGGATGCCCCATTGTCCGACTGCATCAGCTACTGATAGAAACTTGAGGGAGAAAGCCAGCACGATAAAACCAAGCACCACTTTTACCGCATTCATCCAGCCGCCTGACTTGGGCAAGGATTTTAAAGCCGTGGGGAATACGGCAAACAGGCTGAAAGGTATGGCCAGTGCCAGGCTGAATCCCAGCATGCCGATGGCCGGTGCAAAAACGCTGCCGCTTACTGCGGCTTCCACCAGCAGGGTTCCCACAATGGGACCTGTGCAGGAAAAGGAAACCAGCACAAAGGTCAGACCCATCAGGAATACCCCGATAAGTCCACCGGTCTGGTCTGCTTTGCTGTCCAGCTTGTTGGACCAGCTGGCCGGCATGGTCAGCTCAAAAGCCCCGAAAAAGGAGGCGGCAAAAAATACCAGCAGGGCAAAGAAAAAGATGTTGAACCCCGGGCTGGTAGCCAGTATATTAAGGGTGGCAGGGCCGAATATTATACTGATGGCCAGTCCCAGCACCACATAGCTGAAAATTATGGTAAACCCGTAAAGCAGGGCATCTCTTATTGCCCTTCCGCGGTTGTCGGCATTTCGTAAAAAGAAGCTAACGGTCAGCGGAATCATTGGGAATACGCAGGGGGTCAGCAAAGCCAGCAAACCGCCAAGAAAACCCATGACGAAAGTCCATCCCAAACCACTTTCTTCATCTTCCTCGGGGGTATAAATCTGCCTTGGCTCGTCTTCTTCAACCTGTTCCGCGGGTTGCTCTTCCATTATCGGCTCCATGGTTTCGGCCGGTTCATCCGTTTCAGGCTCTGTTTCCTCTGGGGCTTCCTCTGCAGGAGGGGTTGGGGCTTCTTCAGCAAGAGTTTCCGGTGCCCCCTCCAGTTCAAAGGAAAACTCCATAAAATCCGGCGGAAGGCAGCGGGTATCATCACATGACATGAATTCTACCTCACCATCAACAGTAACTGCAGAAGAGGAGGTTACCCTTACGGTTTGAAGAAAAGTTACCGAGCCCCCGTACATGGGAATATCCATTTCAAAGTTGGGGTCGTATTTTACCTCGGCCTCCGGGTAACGCAAATCTCCCACCAACTCAAAACCTTCGCCAGGGTTGAAGGTCACGGAAGTGGGGATGGGCCCGCCCGGCTCAAGGTCGGTACCGTAAATATACCAGCCCTGGTCCATGGTGGCACGAAGCTTCAGCTCATATTCATTTTCGGAAATCTTTTCTTTGGAAAAATCCCAGTCAACAGGTTCCAGGATTTGTGCCCCCGACAAGGCCGGGAAAATGACCATAAAAAACAGTATGATCAATGGGTTGCAGTTGAATATTTTTTTCATTTGCCTTTGTAAGGTTTTTGTAGCTAACGCTTTTTTTAACTTTTTGGTTTGAGAATTAAACTGTTAAATCAAGTTAAAAAATATAGATATATGTAATTTTGACGCAAAATTAAAACATTCCT
>SLRE01000036.1 GCA_007131125.1 Bacteroidales bacterium
ATTCCCGCAATACCTGGTTTACCTGTCAAACTTTGTTCTGCTGCTGGTTTTTGGAGGGCTGGTTTTGGTAGCCGACAAATTTATGCTGGCCTCCCTGAAAAAATGGCTGAATAGAGAATAACTTCTTTTATTGGTCTTGTGATTGGCCCGCCACAAAGGCCCTGATTGACCTTTTGGGAAAAATTTTGTATCTTTGATTAAGCAAACTTTCCGGACCGCTGTTCACTTTTTGGCGAAAAGACCTAACCAGCGTATAATTCATTACCTTGTCCGGTTGGTCATTTTCCCCATCATAAATTCTGTCTTCTGGTCCGGGAAAAAGAATACGGCAAATCACTACAGAAAATAAATTTGAATAAAGAAAAAAATATATAATTATGACCCAAGTTGCCAATCAAGCATCCCATAAGTTAAAAGTTTCATCCCGTGCAAAGGAAGCCCTGAGTCAGTTGCTAAAAGAAAATCCTGATTTGGCTGAGCTTTTGAAAGGAGCGGAAGAAGCGGAGCATGCAGAAGCTGGATTGAGGGAAATGGTAATGGCCTACATGGATTCCCGCCCAATGGCCTACCAGTATTACAAGTATGAGGTTGACGGGCATGAAGCGCTTGAAGCGCTTTCCTGGCAGGATTATGCCGCCATTCGTATTTTAGACTATCTGGACAACAGCGGAAAAGAATATCATGATTTAAATCTGCGCAACGACAAGGTAAGCAACGAACCTTTTAAAACTCTGTGGCTGGCGGTGAAGTTTGGCATTGGAGGAGGCGATGAAAGCTTTTTCCTGGATATGCTTCATCTTTTCCGGCAGTTCAGGGGTGATTCCCAAAGGGCCATTCCCGATAAGGAAAAAGTAAGGGAGTGGATGAAAAGGTACCCTTCCGGCCTGGACGCAGAAGTCGTTGACCTTCATAAAAAAAACAAGGAGAGAATTATCGCTATCCTTGCCCGTAAAATTGATGCAAAAGAGATTGTAAGCCCCAAATTTTATTTTGAGGAAGGTTTAAGCAGGGAGCAAAAGGTAGAAAAGATGCATGAATGGTGGGACAATCACCTGTTTCACCTGCGTTTTGCCGTAAGGAGCCCCGATCTGCTCAATGAAATGCTTGACAATACCCTGGATAAAGAAACCATGGATTTGCTTTACCGGGCCGAAAAGCAGGGCATACCGTTTTTTGTGAACCCCTATTACCTATCCCTGCTTAATGTTGAAGGGCCAGAATCTGTTCAGGGCAAAGACCTGGCCATCAGGCAATATGTATTGTATTCCAAAGAACTGGTTGAGGAGTTTGGCAACATTGTGGCATGGGAAAAAGAAGATATAGTGGAGCCTGGTAAGCCCAATGCAGCCGGCTGGATTCTGCCTACACGTCATAATGTGCATCGTCGCTATCCTGAGGTGGCTATCCTTATCCCCGACACCATGGGCCGCGCCTGTGGAGGCCTTTGTGCTTCCTGCCAGCGTATGTATGACTTCCAGAGTGGAAATCTGAATTTTGACCTGGACAAGCTTAAAGAGGGTGAAAAATGGAGCGCCAAGCTGGAGCTGATCATGAAATACTGGGAAGAAGACTCCCGCTTAAGAGATATTCTCATTACCGGGGGAGACGCCCTGATGAGTTCCAATAAGTCGCTGGAAAAAATCCTGGAGTCGGTTTACCAGATGGCTTTGCGCAAAAAAGAGAAAAACCGCTCTTTGCCTGAAGGGAAAAAACATGCAGAAATATTGCGCATTCGCCTGGGAACCAGGCTGCCCGCCTATCTGCCCCAGCGTATAAACGCAGAGCTGTCGGGCATTTTGGCAGATTTTAAGCAAAAAGCTTCCAAAATCGGTATTAAGCAGTTTGTTATTCAAACCCACTTTCAGTCGCCCATGGAGGTGACTCCTGATGCAAAAAAAGGTATCGACCGCCTGGTAAAAGCAGGATGGACCGTAACCAATCAGCTGGTGTTTACCTCGGGGGCATCCCGAAGAGGCCATACCGCCCGCCTGAGGCAGGTGCTTAACGATGTGGGGGTGCTTCCCTACTATACTTTTTCTGTAAAAGGATACAAAGAGAACTCTTTTGTTTTTGCCACCAATGCCAGGGCGGCGCAGGAGCAAACAGAAGAAAAGGCACTGGGCCACATCCCATTGGAATACCGCGGCCATATTCGCAAGTTTCCATTGGAAGCAGAAAAAATGGTTGAGAACATTGAAGAGCTGCGTCAAAAAACCAATATCCCTTTTCTTGCCACCGACCGCAACGTGCTGAACCTGCCGGGTGTAGGAAAAAGTATGACCTTCAGGGCAATAGGAATTACCCGCGACGGCAGACGCATCCTGGAGTTTGACCATGACCATACGCGCTCCCATAGCCCCATCATTGATGAAATGGGCAAGTTCATTATTATTGAATCCAAATCGATTGCCACTTACCTTGATCAGGTGGAGAGCATGGGAGAAAACCCTGAAGAATATGAAACCGTTTGGGGTTATTCAATGGGAGAAACCGAACCGCGGATGTCCATTTACGAATATCCTGAATTTGATTTTGAGCTTACCCCCGAAATTACCAACTTCGGAGGCTGATAAATAAGAAAAATAAAAGCAACAGGCTGGTGCGGCAAATCCGCACCAGCCTGTTTTGTTATGATTATTCCGGGAAGCCTACTCTGCTTTTAAAGACTCAACCGGGTTGGCAATGGCTGCCTTGTATGCATGAAACAAAACGGTAAAAAATGCAACAGAAGTTACAACAAGGTATGAAACTCCAAAATACCACCAGGTTATATTTATGGAATAAGCAAAGTTATCAAGATAGCGGTTCATGAAGAGCAGTGCAAAAGGTGAACTTAATACAATGGCCACCAATACCAATTTAAGGAAGTCTTTTTGCAGATAAGATATAATTCCCCATATGGAGCCGCCTAGCACTTTTCTGACACCGATTTCTTTTCTTTTTTGCTCTGCCAAAAATGCAGCCAGCCCAAAAAGTCCAAGAGCAGAAATAATAATGCACAAAATGGCAAAATATGTGATGACTCTTAAATTGTTGGCCTCCCCGTCGTACTGGCCTTCGATGGATTCTTTGGAAAAAACCGGCTCAAAAGGCAGGTCGTGAAACGATTCGGCCCACACCTTTTCAATATAGTTTAAGGCCTCCAGTCTTTCCCCCGGTTTTATCCGAATGTTCAGGGTGTTGAACCTTTCAGGAAACTGCACAAAAAATGCCGGCTCAACAGGGGTTTTTAGCGAATAATAATTGTAGTCGCTGATTACTCCGACAATCGAAAAAACCCGGCTGCCCAGGTGCCCGATGCGAAACCTTTTGCCAATGGCATCATCATGATCCCAGTTGAGGGCTTTGAGAGCGGCCTCGTTTATGATTGCCCCAATAGCTTCGTCGGTACCGTATTCCCGGCTGAAATTCCTTCCGGCTGCAAAAGGCACCTGCATGGTTGGGAAAAAATCTTCATCTACAAAACCAAAGCGCACCATGAGTTCCTGTTCTTCATCCATGGATATTACCGGGCCCTGGCTGCTGCTGACTCCGCTAAGGCTGCTCGAAACCCCTGCACTTTCTATAGAGGGGTGGGCCATAAGCTCGTTTTTTACTGTCCTGAAAGCAGCCTCTTCGGTTCTCTGCTGAAACACCCTCAGTGATACCACATCTTCATAGTTTATTCCCAGGTCGCTGGAACGCATATACTGGTATTGCTCATATACGACCAGTGTGGAAAAAACCAGCAGTGTGGAAATGCCAAACTGAAAGACCACCAGGATTTTTCTCAAAGCACTCCCTGAAAGCTTTCCGGCTTCATTCTGGTCTTTTAAAACCCTGACAGGCTGAAAGCGGCTTAAGAAAAATGCCGGGTAGATGCCTGCAACAAAGCCGACAAGGAGCAATATCATCAGTAAACCCACATTAAAAATCCAGTTGCCGGTAAAATCTACCTGCAAATTGGTGTTTAGTATGGTGTTGAACTCAGGGAGGAAAACCTCGACCAGACCCACAGCTACAATTAATGAAAACAAAGTGAGCAGAAAGGACTCTCCAAGAAATTGTGAATACAGGTTGATGGGCTTGGCGCCAAGCACTTTGCGAATGCCTACCTCCATGGCTCTTTTTGCTGAACGGGCTGTGGAGAGGTTGACAAAGTTGATGCATGCTATCAACAGAATAAGTATGGCCACAAAAGAAAAAGTGTACACAAGCTGTATGTTGCCCCGGTGGTCGGCAATGCTGAATTTGATATGCTCCGAGCGAAGGTATATATCCTCCAGGGGTTGAAGGTACATTTCCGGGCGTGGTGCATCTTCCAGTCCCATTTCATTCATCCCTATATCGGTCATTTTGCGGATGTTTTCCTCTGCATGGGAAACAGTGGTGCCCGGAGACAGCAGCAGGTAAGTTGCCAGGGAGTTATTTCCCCACTCCGTGGTCAGCTCAGGGAATTGATTTTCGGCAGAAACGAAGGAAAGTAAAATTTCGAATGAAAGGTGGGCATTGTGATCATAGTTTTCCATAATGCCGCTTACCTGGAAAGGGATCTCCCCAAAGCGGAAAGTTTTACCGACAACATCAGTTGTGTTGAAAAAACGTTTGGCAATTCTTTTGGAGATCACAGCCGAGTTGGGCATGCCAAGGGGATCGGATTGGCTGTTTTCGGTCAGCCTGATATTGAACATCCTGAAAACGGACGGGTCGGCATAGTAGGTGTGCCTTTCACGGAAAACCTTGTCTTCGATCCGTATGGTATTGCCATGGGCCGGCATAATACGGAGGGTTTCGATCACTTCGGGCAATTCCTGTTTCAGGGCAGGGGCCCAGGGACCACTGGTAATGGCTACATGCTGGACGGCAATCCCGGCGGGTTTTTGAATTTCCACCAAACGGTAAATATCCGCAGATTCCGGAATATGCTTTTCATAGCTTAACTCATTCTGAAGGAAAAGTAAAATGAGCAGGAAGCTGGTTATTCCTGTTGATAAACCCAGGATATTGATCAGTGAATAAACTTTTTGCCGGTAAAGAATACGAAGACCTGTCTTAAAATAGTGATCCCACATGATTTTCTTTTTGACAAAAAAATGGACTATCAAGGTAATTTGATTAAAACCATGCCATGAAGCATAAGCCCGTGTAAATCAACCAACAACCATTCAAAGATAAAAATTTTTTATGGGTCGTTTGTCCGGCAATGAACGGGTTTGTCCAGTTTTGGACACCTTTGGTATGGTGTTAAATTTCTGTAAAAACCCTGGCGGTTTTTCAGGTTTTATTACTTTTGAAAACTTGTTTAAAGCAACGAATCAGAAAACTCTCTATTGTCAGAAAAATTCACAGCTTTGCAAGC
>SLRE01000265.1 GCA_007131125.1 Bacteroidales bacterium
CTTTACATCATGCTACCAGGATTGATAGTTTCTTCTTGTCTGTTTGTTGAAATTTTCGTTACTTGCAGTAACCATTCAGTTTTTCACAAAAATTAATCTTATGAAAACACTTTTACAAACCAACAACATTCCAGGATTTTTGCTGATCAGGATCATCCTGGGATATGTTTTCCTGGTAGCGGGCCTGCAGAAATTTATTTTTCCTGAAGATATGGGACCAGGTCGTTTTATAGAAATGGGATTCCCCATCCCGGTCTTTACCGCCTATTTTGTGGCGTTTTTCGAAACCCTGGGAGGATTGTTTATCCTAATCGGATTTGCTGCCCGCCTGGCTGCCGTTCCAATTATTATCACCATGGCTGTGGCCATCATTACCACCAAGCTTCCTCAGCTGGGCGATGGTTTCTGGGGGTTTGCCCACGCCCTGAGGCTGGACCTTTCCATGTTTCTGGCCGCCTTTTTTGTGCTGGTAAACGGGTCCGACCGACGATCGCTGGACCATCACCTGTTTGGGGAAAAATCCAAAGATATCCCCCTGGAATAATAATTAAGAATAAGTGTTTTAAAACCGGGTTGAAAACCGGAAGTCCCTGTGGGTGCTTCCGGTTTTTTCTATAGCCCTCAGCGAGGGCATATAGCGATGGAAACAGGCAATGACGCCGGAGAGAGCAAGCACCCCGGAGCGGGTGCAATAGCGTTTGGCAGGATTGGCATGGATGGTTATGCCACCCCAGCCGGGGTGCGTGTGTTCTTTTGGCGCTTGGTTTTCTATCGCTATGCCACCTCTACGAGGTGGAGTTTCTTATATCAGTATTGCGTTTATATCGGTATTTACCCTCTTCAAGGTGATGCCCTGTCTAGATATGCGGATAAAAAGTGTAAAGCCCCCGGCAAACCAAATTGCGATAGAATAAGATTGTTCCGGAAGCTGGAAATTGCTCTGCAAGTTTCCAGTTCCTCCCAGTCAGGAAGCCGCCGGGTTGAAAAGGAAAAGCCCCCAGCGGGGGCAAATAGCGATAAAAAAGGCGGTGACGCCAGAGAGAACAGGCACCCCTGGGTGGATGCAATCCTTTTAACCCGGAAGCTGGAAGTCCCTACGGGAGCTTCCAGTTCCTTGCGGTAAGGAACCTCCAAACAGGAAGTATTGGGACAGGCTTGCAAAGCAACCGGAAGCTTAAAGTTTTTTTATAATTTCGCAGCTCTAAAAACTGCCATGAACCGGAGAATCCTTCAGCTAGCCGTTCCCAACATCATCAGCAACATCACCATCCCATTGCTGGGCATGGTTGATTTGGCACTGATGGGTCACCTGGAAAACAAGGTATACATCGGTGCAGTAGCCGTGGGAAGCATGGTCTTTAACTTCCTTTACTGGGGCTTCGGCTTCCTGCGTATGAGCACCAGCGGGTTTGTGGCCCAGGCTTTCGGCAAAAGAGATTTCGGCGAAGTCATGCTGAATCTTGGAAGGCCGCTGGCCGTAGCTTTGGCCGGTGGACTGGCCCTGATCCTGCTTCAGATTCCCATCGCTACCTTAGGGTTCTGGATCATTGACAGCAGCACGGAGGTGGAAGCCCTTGCCAGACAATATTTTCACATTCGCATTTATGCCGCACCCGCTACCCTGGGTATGTATGCCTTTACCGGTTGGTTTATCGGCATGCAAAACACCCGCCTGCCTATGGCCATTGCCATCATGGTTAACCTGCTTAATATCGGGTTCAGCTTTTTCTTTGTAAAAGGTCTGGGCATGATGTCTGATGGGGTGGCTTATGGCACCCTTATCGCCCAGTATATCGGGCTGTTTATTGCAGGTTTTTTCCTGGTGAGATATTACCAACGGTTTTTCAGATTTTATCCCAAAAGCTTGCTTTTTGAGAAAAAGGCCCTGATAAGGTTTTTTCATGTGAACAGGGATATTTTTATCCGTACCCTCTGCCTGATCCTGGCCCTTTCTTTTTTTACCGTTCAATCTGCCGCATCAGGAGATACCATTCTTGCTGTCAACTCCCTGCTGCTGCAATTTTTCATGTTTTTCTCCTACCTGATTGACGGTTATGCCCATGCCGCCGAAGCCTTAACCGGAAGGTACATGGGTTCAGGCAGCAGGACAAATCTGCTGAAAAGCATTCGCCTGCTGTTTTTGTGGGGTACAGGTGTGGCCTTAGGCTTTACCCTAATTTATTTTGCCGGGGGAAGCAGGATACTCAAAATTTTAACCAGCAACCCGGAGATATTACAGGCCTCCATGCCGTATTTTTTCTGGACGGTGCTGATACCGCTGATCTCATTTGCTGCTTTTATATGGGACGGAATCTATATCGGCGCCACGGCATCTGCTGCCATGCGCAACGCCATGCTTGCATCCACCCTGCTGATCTATTTTCCGGCTTATTTTTTCCTTGAACCCATATTGGGAAACCATGCCCTTTGGCTGGCTTTTGTATTGTTTCTGGCAGCAAGGGGAGTTTCTCTTACCATGATGGCACCCAGAGCCATTTTACCGGCAAAACCTACAACCACTGATTAAACCTGTCCCAAAGTATTCTAAAAAAGGAAAATAACCAGCCTAACCAAAATAATCGGAGTGGGGAGGACAGTCGGCAAAAAATTCTTTTGGTGTCAACCCGGAAAGGCTTTTAAACTCCCGGATCAAATGGGCCTGATCGTAGTAACCGCTTTGATATGCAAGGCCCGTAAGGCTGATATGCGGATTTTGCTGCCGGCAAAAGATGGCATTCTGAAAACGCACCACCCGCTGAAATTGCTTGGGCGAAAGCCCAACAAAACTTCCAAAGGAACGTTCGAATTGTTTGCGGCTCAGGCAGGCCGATTGAGCCAGACTTTCAGTGCTGGCCTGACCCCCGCAACGGCTGATCATGGAAACAGTATGATCAATCCGCATCAGTTCGTAACTTTTTTTCAGGTTTATTTTACCAATAAAAAAACCCTCCAGCAAAGCTACTTTCTCCTCAAAAGTGTTTTGCTCTCCCATGTGTTGCAGCAATTCACAAACTTCCCGCCCATGGATCAATTCCAGGGCAATGCTTTGATTGGCCAGCTCATTTAAAGGAAAATCAAAAAAGGCGGCTGCACCCTGAGGACGGAACACCACTGAAAGCATCTCCACCCTACCGGAAGGGAGCAGGTCATAAAACCCGTTTTTTTGTCCGCAAAGCTGAACGGCTGAACTATTTCTCTCCTTTTTCCCAATAGTTTTTAAATCATCTCCAAACTGGAAAGTCAGTTCTACAAATCCATTGGGTACCACACGATGGGGGTTGCTAAGGGCCTCCACAGCGTCCATTTCCAGGGTCCAGTACTGGCGGATATAAGGCGCCAAAGCTGCCGAAGGATGGTAAAACCTGAACTGCATACCGGTTGGTAATTAAAAAAACAAAGCGGAGAACCAGCAAAAAGCATGCCCGGCCAAAAATGACCGGGCTGCATTAAAAATTTTACCTGTCGCCATAAACGCCCAGGCGGTTGCCTTCACTGTCTTTGAAAAGGGCGAAGTAGCCGCGGCCTTCGGCTTCGATTTTGGTTTTGGGCCGGATGATCTGCCCCCCGGCTTCCCGAATGCGGTCCAGCATGGCATCCAGCTCATTGCCGGCATGGATGTGAACCAACACCCCGTTTTCAGCAGGCTTGAATCCGGGAGCTTGGGAAATGGCTCCCTCATCTCCCGGGAAAAAGGCCATCTTCTCTGAACCCCAGTCCATGGCTTCCAGCTTCAGGTTTAACACTTTCCCGTAAAATTTTACGGCGCGATCCATGTCGGTGGCGGGTATCTCTACCCAGCTAAACAAATTTTTCATGGTTGAAGAGATGTTTTTGTGAATAAAAAATTTGACGGGACAAAAGTACCTGGGCCGGGGTTTTCAAAATTGGAAAAATGCGACATGTTTTGTTTGTTTTCCTTTTCAGGTAACCCGGAAGCTGGAAGTCCCTGCGGGAGCTTCCATTCCGGAAGCTGGAAATTGCTCCGCAAGTTTCCAGTTCCAAACGGGTTGGAAGGTGTCGGGTTGGAAAGAATTCTTTGAATGCTGCTGAAATATTATCCCTTGCTTTTTTGATCCATGGAATTTTCCATTTTCAAGCAAAAATCTTTTACATGCATTCGAACAATCCCTTTATGGGTTGATGTTTCTGTAAAATCATCCATGGTGACCACATACTTCGGGAAATTGTCCCGTATTTCCAAAAGGTTTCCGTATTCCCTTTCCATGGTTTCCCGGTTTGTGAGCATATAAGCTACCTGAACATATATTTTATCGCCTTCTTTTTGCGCTATAAAATCTATTTCTTTTTTCCCCTCTACCCCTACCGTTACGGAATATCCCGCCATTCGCAAGTGTAGGTAAACAATATTTTCAAGGATTTTGTGAATATCCATTGCCTTAAAACCCACCAAAGCGTTACGTATGCCAACATCTTCAAAAAAGTATTTCTCCCCGACTTCAAAAATACGTTTGCCCTCAATGCCTGTGCGCTTTACTTTAAATACCAGGAAAGAGGACTCAAGATAGCCCATGTAATCAATAACCACCTGTGGAGAGATATTTATTCTCTGGGATTTCAGGTAATCGCTTATTTTTTTTGAAGAGACTATGCTGCCAAGGTTGTCGGCCAAAAACAAAACCAGGTTCTCAAGGAAGGTCACATTCCGGATATTAAACCGGGCCACTACATCCTTAAGTAAAATTGTACTGTAAATACTTTTCAGGTATTCAAAAGCAACCGGCATTTGATTGCTGAGGTTGATCAGGTAAGGAAGCCCTCCCAGCTTTATATAATTTTGAAATGATTCAGCGGAATTCTGCTTTTTATGAAAGTTAAGGTACTCTCCATAGCTTAAACCGAAAATTTTTATTTCGATATATCTTCCACTTAAAAAAGTGGCCAGTTCGCCTGATAGCAGATTTGCATTGCTACCCGTGCAATAGATATCGTAGTTTTTCCGGGTGGACAAATCCCTGAGTACAATTTCAAAGGATTCGATATCCTGGATTTCATCAATAAACAGAGCAACTTTCTCTTTGCCTGTTGTTTCCTGTTTCAGGTAGTTAAAAAGATCATCCGAATTTTTGATGAAAGAAAACTCACTTTGCTCCTTATTAATAAAAACAATCCGGGTGTCCGGCTCCTGCGACTTTTTAAGGTCTCTCAGCTGCATGAGCAGAAAGCTCTTACCCACTCTTCTCTGCCCTACCAGCACCTTTATCAGCGACTTGCCCATAAAGGGTTTGATTTTTTCCAGGTACAGGGGCC
>SLRE01000311.1 GCA_007131125.1 Bacteroidales bacterium
TTCAATCGCAGGCTACCACAGGGTTTATTTCTTCCCATAGGATATCCCACGAAAACCATTCTTCTTCGGTCATATCCCGGGATATTCCTTCTGATGAAAACCTCAGGCCTGCACCACCACCTCTGCGGCTTTGACCGGGTTCAAGGCAAATGCTGTTGCCGGTGGACTCAAACATAATTTGCTCATCCCGGTAAAATGCAATGGTAAAAACCAGTTCACGGGCTTCCTCTGATTCGTTGGTAAGCCGGAGATTCAAGACCGCGTTACTATGCCGGTCAAAAATGTTTTCCCTTTGCCAGCGATACTGAATAAGGACGTCATTTTCAACCCCTAACTTATCATATCCCCTTTGCGCAAAACCGGGGAAGGCCAAAAGTAGGCTCAAAAAAATTGTTACTGTAAAAACCAGGGATTTTTTCATGTTTAAATCTATTTAAATTAACTGCCTGCTGTAATAAAAATACCAGGATTGTAAAATAATTTTCACTTCTGTTGCTTTTGCGAAAAACGCTGTAATGGGTAACCCTTGCAGGGTTTTACAATCGCTCCCTGTTGTCTTTCAAAATATTGTAAAGAAACTCCCTTGCCCTGAAAAGCTGTGCTTTGACGGTGCCAAGGGGAAGGTCAAGTTCTTCACAAATTTCCTCATAGGAAAGTTCATCAAAATAACGCAATTCCACCAGTTTGCGGTAGCGGGGTTTAAGAGATTCCACCACTTCCCGCATCAGCTGCACTTTTTGGCTCCTGATAAAACTTTCTTCCGGGTCAATGCCTTCCCCGGGAAGGTTTTTCACATTGCTGGACTCCTGAATTTCCTCATTGGCATCATATGCCAGTACATTCTTTTTCTTTTTCCGGATAAAATCAATACAGTGATTGGAAGCAATTTTAAACAGCCATGTACTGAAGGCATAATCCGGGGTGTATTGATGAATCTTTTTAAAAGCTTTACCAAAGGTTTCAATGGTAAGGTCTTCGGCATCATTGGGATGCCCGGTCATTTTCAGGAGCATAAAATAAATGGTGTCTTTATACAACCCCATGAGTTCAGAAAAAGCCTTCTGACTACCATGGTCAACGGCTTCCCTGACCAGCTGATAATCCCTTCGCGCCTTTTCTGTGAGATTGGATCCTACTTCCATTTATTCTTTTTATGAGATCTTGAAGATATCGCAAACAAAACATTGAAAAAAGTGAGTACGATATCTGTTAGCAGCGAATATAAAAATAATTTTCTTTCATTAAACCTTTTGCAGGCATAATATAAAACAACCTTCATACTGATTACCCTTAACAGGAAAACCCCGGCGGCAAGCAGCCCTATAATTGACTGGGCACAGCAAACCATCAAAAAGATAAATAATGCGTAAAACAGCAGCTGCGAAAGATGAAACAGTCCCAGCATAAAGCGGTGCCCTTTTTTGTAATATCTTCCCGTGGTCAGGTGTCTCCTTTTTTGGCGGAACCACCCGCTTAAAGTTTTTTTGGGGATCGAAAAAGTATGGCTCTCCGGACTGACCTCCACAGCGGTATTATCTTTTGTTGCCACCTGGTTGATAAAAAGGTCGTCATCGCCCGAAGTTACTTTGTAATGCGAAGTAAATCCTTTGGCTTTAAAAAAAAGCGAACGATGATAGGAAAGATTTCTTCCTACCCCCATGTAAGGCTTCCCGGCAAGGGCAAATCCAAAATACTGAATGGCAATAAATAAGGTATCGAAGCGGATGAGTTTATTCAAAAACCCCGGGGCTGATTCATATGCCCCATACCCCAGCACAATGCGGGTGTTGCCTTTGTAATTCCGAACCATGGATTCTATCCATTTTTCACCGGCAGGCCGGCAATCGGCATCGGTTAGCAATAGCACATCGTTTTTTGCTGATTTAATCCCAACGGAAAGAGCAAGTTTTTTGCCCTTAAAAAAATTCACATTTTCCCGGAGCTTTATCACCTTCAGGTGTTTGTATTTTCCCTGCAATTGCTGCAAAAGCACTTCGCTTTCATCATCAGAAAAATCATCCACCACAACCACTTCAAAATCCTCATAGTTTTGTTCAAGGATAAGGGAAAGGTTGTTTTCCAGGTTACGGTATTCGTTACGCGCACAGATCACCACCGAAACAGCCGGACGAGCGGGGTCGGCAACAGGTCGGGGCTTAAAGAAAGCAATACGGCTAAACCAGACCCAGTAATAAAACAGCTGCAGCAGGACCACCAGGCAAAAAAGGTAAAACAGAAGCCAGGTCCAATGCGTGGAGATGCCGTATAACCAATCCATAATGCACAAGGGTTTTTGAAAGGTGCAAAAATATCACAATCTTTCCGAATAGTTCTATCTTTGCAAAAATTTAATAACCGATAATGCAATTCAGAGTTGAAGCCCGCGATACAGCGAGTAAAGCCCGGGCAGGAAAGATAACCACCGCACACGGCCCCATTCATACCCCCGCATTCATGCCGGTTGGAACAGCCGGAACCGTAAAAGCCATACTCCACAAAGACCTGGAAGAAGTTGTTAAAGCAGAGATCATTTTAGGAAACACTTACCACCTTTACCTGCGTCCGGGCACCGAAATAATTCAAGCAGCGGGAGGATTGCATAAGTTTTCCGGGTGGGACAAACCCATTCTTTCCGACAGCGGGGGGTACCAGGTTTATTCGCTCACCCACCGCCGCAAACTTACCAATGAAGGAGTTACCTTTCAGTCACATATCGACGGTTCCCGTCATTTGTTTTCTCCCGAAAAGGTAATGGATATTCAAAAAGCCATCGGGGCCGACATCATCATGGCATTTGACGAATGCACCCCTTATCCCTGCGAATACGATTATGCCAAAAAATCCATGGCCCTTACCCATGAATGGCTAAAGAGATGCTGTACGCATTTCGACAAAAGCCCTCCACTGTATGATTACGGGCAGGCACTTTTCCCAATCGTACAGGGAAGTACTTTCAGGGATTTGCGAAAGGAATCTGCAGAATTTATTGCAGGCTGCGACCGGCCCGGCAATGCCATTGGCGGGCTTTCGGTTGGAGAACCTGCTGAGGCCATGTACGAAATGACCGAACTGGTATGCAACATCCTGCCAGATGATAAGCCAAGGTACCTGATGGGCGTGGGCACCCCTGAAAATATCCTGGAAAGCATTGCCCTTGGTGTGGATATGTTCGATTGTGTGATGCCCACCCGTAACGCCCGAAACGGAATGATTTTTACACCTGAGGGCATCCTCAACATGCGCAATAAAAAATGGGAGAAAGATTTTTCTCCCATCGATGCAGATGGCACCGCTTTTGTAGACAAGCATTACTCAAAGGCCTACCTGCGTCATTTGTTTGTGTGCAACGAAATGCTTGGGCCCATAATTGCAACCATGCACAACCTGAGTTTTTATATATGGCTGGTAAAAGAAGCCCGGAAGCATATTCAGCAACAAACCTTTTTTGAATGGAAAAAGAAGATGGTTCCAAAGGTGTCGAAACGTTTGTAAAATAAGGCCACTTTTCACCCGTTATTTTTAAATGGGAACGGCCAATGCTGTTTTCCCATCAGGTCAGAAGCCAATGCTGAAAAAAATTGACATTTATATCATCCGCAAATTCCTTGGCACCTTTTTTTATGCCATTGCCCTGATATTGCTGATCGTAATCATTTTTGACCTCTCGGAAAAAATTGATGATTTCATTGAGCACCGGGTCTCTTTATACGAAATCATTTTTGTGTACTACATCAATTTCATTCCGTATTTTGCAAACCTGTTCAGCCCCCTGTTCACCTTTATTGCAGTGATCTTTTTCACCTCGCGCATGGCCTTCAATACCGAGATCATTGCCATTTTAAGTTCCGGGGTAAGTTTTCGACGGATGCTGTTGCCTTATTTTATTTCGGCCATTTTGCTTTCACTGGCTTCGGTTTACCTTTCCAATATTTTAATACCTCCGGCCAACCAAAAGCGGCTTGACTTTGAATATGAATATGTTAGGAACCCGCAAACCATAAGGGACCGGAACGTTCACATGCAGATCAGGCCCGGGATTTTCATATACATGGAAACCTTCAACATGCGCAACAAAACCGGGCACCGCTTTACACTTGAGAAAATTGAAAAGGGTGAACTAACCTATAAACTCATGGCCGACAATGTGCGCTACGACACCATAAACAAGCACTGGACCATTACCAATTACAACGTGCGTACCATTGACGGGTTAAAAGAGAGTCTTGAATTTGGCAACCGCCTGGATACGGTTTTGCCAATCACGCCCCATGATTTTGTGCAGGACCTGAAGGAAATGGAAACCATGAATTTCAGTGAGCTGCGCGAGTTTATTGCCAATGAGCGTTTGAAAGGTTCGGAAAGTGTAAGGTTTTATGAAGTGGAAATGCACCGGCGCATGGCTTTTCCGTTTGCAACCCTGGTGCTTACTTTGATAGGGGTTTCTTTGTCCAGCCAGAAGGTTAGGGGGGGGATCGGCCTCCACCTGGGGGCAGGCCTGACCCTGAGCTTTACTTTTATTTTATTTATGCAGGTATCTACAACCTTTGCAACCAATGGAAACCTGCATCCCATGCTATCGGTGTGGATACCCAATATTATTTTCGGTATTCTAGGGGTTTACCTTTTAAAAAGGGCACCCAAATAACCGCCGATTTATTTTTCCTCAGATTTCACAAAAAAATCAGGGAGCAGATAACCGATGGCTCCACCCCAAATCATACTCATATAAGGATTGGAGGTAATGGCACAGCCACCGCTATTGCAGCCAATCAGGGCATAATAGGCATAGCCGCCAGCCACCCCAAGAAAGGAAAAAATTCCTATTACCCATAAATATTTGCTTCTGGGCAGCCTGGCCGGTTTATACCAGGGCTTTTTCGGGTTATGGTTATTACCGGATTCGGGGGAAAATTCTTTTTCCATAATAAAAACAAAGTTATAAAATCCCGGACAGGATAAGATCCTGCCCGGGACAAATCACAAACCAAAATTATTCAACAGAAAGTACCTGTGCAATGGCTTTTTTCATTTCGGACTTTGGCAATGCCCCGGTGGCCATTTGTGGCTGTCCTTCAGTGGGGACAAACAGCAGAGTGGGAATACTGCGAATCCCAAACATCCCGGCCAGTTCTTTTTCCTTTTCGGTGTCAATTTTATAAATATCAACCTTGCCTTTGTACTCTTCGGAAAGCTCTTCCAGAATAGGCGCTACCATTTTACACGGGCCGCACCAGTCGGCATAAAA
>SLRE01000022.1 GCA_007131125.1 Bacteroidales bacterium
GCGGTGTTTTATTCTGACGAACCCGACTTTGTATATTGCAACATTGCCTTTGAGTATGAAAACATGGGCAATTTTGATAAAACCATAGAATACCTTGGAAAGGCCCTGGAGGTAAACCCCGAAAATGATCTGGCCATTTATGAAGCAGCCTACTGCTTTGATCTGCTGTCTTTAACCGAGGAAAGCATTTCCTTTTTCAACCGCCTGCTCGACCGTCACCCTTACAGTGCAGAAGCCTGGTTTAACCTTGGGGTATCTTACATCAACAGCGGTTTGTATGAAAAGGCCATTGAGGCCCTGGATTATTCCATTGCCATTGACCATGAGCACGAGCATTCCTGGTTTCATAAAGGCTACGCATTGAGCCTGCTCAACCGTTACCCCGAAGCGCTTGAGGCCTACCGCCAATCCATAAACGAGGAAGAGTTCGATGCCATGAAGTTTTACTATGTAGGGGAGTGTTATGAAAAACTGGAAGACTACCTGAAAGCCGCTGAATACTATAATAAAACCACGCAGATGGATGCCTCCATCGCCGATGCATGGATTGGACTGGGGGTTTGCGAAATAGAAACCGGATCGGCAAAAAATGCTTTGAATTTTTTCCGCAAGGGTGTTGAGCTTGACCCCGAAAACCCGCCTTACTTATGCCTTTTGGCCGACTGCTTCATTCAGGCCGGTGACTTTGATCAGGCCCTTGAAACCTATCAAAAAGCTGTTGAAACCGAACCCCGTGATGAAGACAGCTGGATAGAATATGCCGAAGCCTATGCCGGGAAAAAAGACCTGGCCGCTGCAACCGGTGTCCTGGTGCGTGGCCTGGCAGAACTGCCCGACAATTCGAACCTGCAATACCGCATGGCTGCTTATTTATATATGAGCGGGCGGGAAAGAGAAGGCGCCTTTTTCCTTGAAGAAGCCCTTACACAAAATTTCGATGGACACATTGCCCTGCTCACAAATTATCCTGCTCTTTGGGCCAATTCATCCCTGATTGACCTGATAGAAATGTACAGACCCAATACCTCATCCTGAATTTTTTAGTTAGCTTTATGAAACGAGCCATGCCAATTTCATTGACACACAGGAAAATGATAATGTCATAGGCAGGAATCCCGCATGGGCGGGACAGGCATTTGACCATATTAATCAAATAGTTACCATATGAAACATCCGGGAATAATTTTAAACACATATGAAAATTAATTGTTAAAGCGGAAGGAAGAAAATAGAGGGTAGATGATAGAAAAAAGAAAATCCACCGTCCAACTACTAACCTCTAACCTCCATCTTTTACCTTCTACCCTCAATTCGAAACCCGGGATGCAGCAAAGTTTAGAGAATCAAATAGTTGTAAAACAATAAACAGATGAAACTGACTTTATTACCTGAGAGAGCTCAAAAACCAAGATCGAAAGGCGTCACCATGGTAATGGACAAAGGCCTTGGGATGTCGCAGGCCCGTGACCTCATGTCCACGGCAGCCCATCTTATTGATTTTATCAAGCTTGGGTTTGGCACCTCTTACGTATCCAAAAACATTGAAGAAAAAGTCCGTTTATACCAGGAACATAATATCAGGGTTTTTACGGGAGGCACTCTCTTTGAAGCCTTCATGGTAAGGGATCAACTGGAAAATTACATTCAGCACATTGACAATCTGGGACTGGATGCCGTGGAGATCTCTGATGGATCGGTAAAAATCCCGCATGAAAAAAAATGCGAATACATTGAACTGTTTTCGCGCGACCGGCTGGTGGTATCCGAGGTGGGTGCCAAAGAGGCCGGGGTTACGATGGACCACAAGGAGTGGATTCTGCAAATGAACAATGAACTGGAAGCAGGCAGCAGCTTTGTAATCGGGGAAGCCCGCGAAAGCGGCACAGTTGGGATATATTCCCACAACGGGAAGGCCGACAACTCCCTGATCGATGATATTCTGAAGGAGGTTCCAAAGGAAAAAATCATCTGGGAAGCGCCCCTGAAACCCCAGCAGGTATGGTTCATCAAAACAATGGGGGCCGACGTCAATTTAGGCAATATTGCTCCTTTTGACGCCATCCCCTTGGAAACGCTCAGGCTTGGGTTAAGGGGAGATACATTTTTTGATTTTCTTCCGGATAACCTTCAGCACCTTAAACTGGAGTAATAATTTTGGAGTTACCAATCCGGTGCCTTTATCCTGAATATACCGGATGACAGGATAAAGGCATTTATATTTAAATGCAAAATATGAGAAGAAAAATTAGTGATTACCTGCTGATAGGACTGCGCGGGATGGGAATGGGAGCTGCGGATGTTATTCCGGGGGTTTCAGGTGGTACCATTGCATTTATAACCGGCATTTACGAGGAACTGATCCACAGCATCAAATCCATCAACGGAAATTTTTTCAGAATCCTTTTCAGGGAGGGTGTCGGCAGTGCCTGGAGGCATATCAACGCAACCTTCCTGGTAGCAGTGCTTGGAGGAGTGCTCATCAGTATTTTTTCTCTTGCCAGGCTTATCTCCTGGCTGCTGGCCAATCACGAAAAACTGGTGTGGGCTTTCTTTTTCGGGCTGATCATCGGCTCTGCAGTTTACATCGGAAGAAAAATCGACAGATGGAATTTTTTAACCATTGTAATGCTTCTGGCCGGGACGGCTATAGCTTATTATGTTACGGTGGCCACTCCTGCCACCACCCCTGAGGCACTTTGGTTTATTTTTCTATCAGGATCCATTGCCATCTGTGCCATGATATTGCCGGGTATTTCAGGAAGCTTTATCCTGCTTTTACTGGGCAAGTATGAATTTATGCTCAACGCAGTTAGGGATTTACGGGCAGATGTGCTTGCTGTTTTTGCTTTGGGCTGTGCTATAGGCATTGTGGCATTTTCCAACGTCATCTCCTGGTTTTTTAAAAATTTCCCCAATGCAACCCTTGGGGTGCTTTCGGGGTTTATGATCGGTTCGCTAAATAAATTGTGGCCATGGAAAGAAGTTTTGGAAACACGCATAAGCTCCACCGGAGAAGAGGTGCCCTTTCTTGAAAAAAGTGTCAGCCCGGGCAGATATGTAGAGCTAACCGGAGAAGATCCCCTGATCTTTCAGGTAATCTTTTTTGCACTGCTGGGCATGGCCATTATTTTTGTTTTCGAATACATCCACTGGAAAAAACAAAAAGAAAAAACAGGTTAACAATACCAGCATGAAAACTTTCGGACTGATCGGATATCCGCTCTCTCATTCCTGGTCTGACTCCTATTTTTCGGAGAAATTCCGAAAAGAAAAAATTCCCGGGGCCGGATATAAATTGTTTCCAATAAGCAGCCTGGAAAACTTCAGAAAGTGGGTCAGTGAAAGTCCGGGGTTGTGCGGTCTGAATGTTACCATCCCTTACAAGGAAGAAATAATCCCCCATCTTGACCGCCTTCATGGGGCAGCCGAAGACATCCGGGCAGTAAATACCATCAAAATTTCCCGTGAAGGAGGTGAAATTTTTCTGGAAGGTTACAATACCGATGTATATGGTTTTGAAAAAAGCCTGGAAATCCATTCGGTACCAACTACCGCAAAAGCACTAATATTAGGAACCGGAGGAGCCTCTAAAGCGGTGGGATGGGTGTTGAACAAAAATGAATGCCCTTATTTTCTGGTTTCCCGCAACCCAACCCGGAAAAATGAAATATCCTACTCAGGGGTAACCGAAAAAGTGATAAGGGAATACCCCCTGATCATTAATACCACTCCATTGGGAATGGCTCCCGAAACCGAAAGTTATCCTCCCCTTCCCTATCATTTTCTTAACACCCGGAACACCCTTTACGATCTGGTTTACAATCCGCCCCTTACAAAGTTTCTGGATTACGGGAAAAAAGCAGGTTGTAAAACCGTTAATGGTTATACTATGTTGAAACTCCAGGCCGAAAAAGCCTGGCAAGTCTGGAATAAATAAAAAACAGGGGTTTAATCAGGACATGTATCTTCGCTTCCTCTCCCAAAGGAAAAGCAGCAAACCGGTAAAAACTATTCCAAATACAAGGCCGGCAAAAGGGTTGGTACCTTCCTCGGCTTCCTGTGTAAGGCTGAAAATTCCAAAGCCGATGGCACCTAGTCCGGCAGCCAGCATAAAAAAGAGCAGGAAATTATCAAAAGCTTTTTCAAAAGCAGAAGGTTTGTAATTGTCCGAATCGAAGCGGGTAGTTCTGTAAGAATTATAATTGATGTGAGGGGAGCGGTAAGCCCGGGCAGAACGCCCCGGGTGGTAATAAATTTTCTGACTAAGGTATCCGTTTTGCAGACGGAGGTCGTACACCCTGCGTTTTTCATTGTTTTTTAAAACCTGGTAAGCCTCATTAATTTTCTGGAATTCGGCTTTTGCATCAGAGGTGGAGTTCACATCAGGATGCAGGGCTTTTGCCTGACACCGGAATGCCCTCCTGATACTTTCAGTGGAAGCCTGACGCGTAACACCCAATATTTGATAATAATCTTTCAAACCGGATACCTGGTTTTGACAACATTAACGAAGCAATAAAATTAAAAACTTAGCACTAAATAACCAATTAATTCATTACATACTTTTGAGTACTACATACGTATGAATAAACTCAAAATTACATTGCAAAAACAATGAAGAATGTAAGGTATCAACTCTGAAATTAAAAAAAATTGTACGCTTATCCAAAAAAATCAGGGATTATTGGGTTCCCCAACCGGTGGTGACATTAAAAAAGGAAGAAACATTTGTCAATAAGAAAAAAAATCACGTACTTTGCACTCCTCAAAAATTAAGGTTTAAGAAAAAAGTTATTCGAACTTAAATACATACAGCAATGTCACGAATTTGTCAGATAACCGGGAAAAGACCAATTGTAGGGCATAAGGTATCGCACTCCAATATCAAAACCAAAAGGTGGTATTACCCTAACATCCAGGAAAAAAAGTTTTTCATCCCCGAAGAAAACCGCTGGATCACCCTGAAAGTATCTGCTAAAGGGATCAGGATCATCAACAAAAAAGGTATAAAAGCCAGCATCGAGGAAGCCAAACAAAAAGGATTTTACAAGTAGTGCCCTTTGAGGCAATTAAAAGATAATGCCAAAGGCTGTTGTTATTAAAGCAACAGCTTTTTTTTATGCAAAAACTGCCGGTGTCAACCTCCGGGAAATCCTTAAAAACAGCAAGCATAACCTTTGCAACCGTTAATGGTA
>SLRE01000095.1 GCA_007131125.1 Bacteroidales bacterium
CCCACATCGGCAGTTTCTCCTCCTGTAAGCACCATGTTGATGCCGTGCCCGCGCATCTTTTCAAGAAACTCTTCGGTGCCACCGATGATGGCTGCAATGACCTCTCCAGGGATCCGGTTTTTATGGCGTCCGATGGTTGAAGAAACCAAAAGGTTGTCGGTCGCACCCACGCAAAGCAGGTCATCCAGGTTCATTACCACTGCATCCTGGGCAATTCCTTTCCAGACCGAAAGATCACCGGTTTCTTTCCAGTAAATGTATGCCAGGGAAGATTTGGTGCCTGCACCGTCGGCATGCATGATGTTGCAGAAATCCGGATCTCCGCCTAAATAATCCGGTGTGATCTTGCAAAATGCTTTGGGATATAAGCCTGTATCAAGGTTTTTTATGGCAGTATGTACATCTTCTTTTGAAGCGGAAACTCCCCTCAAATCATACCTCGACTTGCTTTTGCTCATTTCAGAAATCCTTCATTTTTTGGAGTGAACTCATTCCCTCTGGTTGGGGGTTCGGCTCCTGTCATCATCAATTATTTCCACTTCGGTATCAGGTATTTCAACTTCTTCTTCCGGTTCAAAGTCATCCCTGATCACCCTGAACTCCGTTCGCCGGTTCAGCTGATGGGCCACATCCTGGTGTTCTTCTGACGTAAGGCCGTCGATATATTCTTCGGTAAGTTCGGTTCCGGCTTCAAAAACAAAACCTTCTCGCTCCATATCTCTGTCAATAACCCGTGGAACCCTTTTTCCATAGCCTTTTGCCTCCATTCTTGCAGGGTTGATGCCCTGATCTATCAGGTATTCAACCACAGAATTAGCCCTGCGTTGCGACAGGGTGTCATTGTATTCGTGTCCTCCCCGGCTGTCGG
The DNA here is from genome assembly GCA_007131125.1 of Bacteroidales bacterium. GTDB lineage: Bacteria > Bacteroidota > Bacteroidia > Bacteroidales > UBA7960 > PUML01. The sequence goes on from SLRE01000095.1 coordinate 869, forward strand.
TATGGGAAGCCAGCTCTATGACAATGTTAGGGTTATCCTGCATTGTTTGTACCAGTCCGTTCAGAGAATCCTTAAACTGTGGCTGTAGTTCCCAGCGGGCAAACTCGTAAAGGATCTCCGGAAGTTCAATGGGCGTTTCGGGAATTGGCTCCAGGTAGAAGTCCACCACAAAATCCCTGCTTCGCTCCACATTCCGGGTACTTTCCTGCGCCCTGGCAGAAAAATAACCGTCTTTATTTACCAGGAGTTCATATCCGGTTTCTTCCCTTACAAAGTTTTTACCAAACTTGTAATTCCCTTCCAGGTTGGTCTGTACCTGCCTCAGGGAACCATCTGATCCAACAAGCTGTATAGCCGCCCCGGAAATAACCTGTTTGGTACTGTCGTCCCTAACGGTACCCTGTATGGTAAACTCCAGGGGTGCAAGATAGAAGGAATAAATATCGAAACTCCCGACCCTGGAGCGGTTGGAGGTAAAAAAACCTTGCTCGCGGTTGGGTTTAAAAACAATGCCAAAATCATCGGAAGGGCTGTTGATGGGATAACCCAGGTTTACCGGCTCTCCCCAGCCCTCTGGTGTGGGTTCACTCATAAAAATATCCAGTCCGCCCATTCCGGGGTGTCCATCGGAAGCAAAAAACAAAGTACCGTCCTCGCGCACATAAGGAAACATTTCGTTTCCGGGGGTATTGATCACGGGTCCCAGGTTTTCGGGAGGGCCAAATTCATCGCCCGGGGCTCTGCGTCTGGCAACCCATATGTCTCTGCCACCTTTTCCTCCGGGTTTGTCAGAAACAAAATACAGGGACATTTCGTCGGGACTGATGGCCGGATGGCCGACAGTTACCGCGCTGTCATTGGTCAGGGGTACTTCCCTGGGTTCGGTCCAGTTGTTTCCCTCCCGCCGGGTTTTAAAAATCCTGCAGCCCATATCCACATCGGGAGACCTTTGGCAACGGGTAAAGTACATTTCGGTGGCACCGGAGTTCATGGAAGGTGCTCCCTCATTGTATTCGGTATTTACCGGACCTTCGTCAAGCAATACCGGGCGATCCCAGTTGCCTGCACGATCCTGGTAAGAGATAAAAAAGGATGTGTGTTTTTGTCCGGTCCAGGGATCTTTGTCTCTGCCCAGGGCATCATCGCGGCCGGAAGCAAAGATGAGGCTGCTTGCCCTGTGATCACCAAAAACGGGGGTAAGGTCGTCCTGCCGGGTATTGAAAACCCGTATGGGCTCCACCTCGTAAAGGGTGGGGTTTTCAAGTAACTCCATAGCCAGTTTTACCGATTCTATCCCTTTTTGGGCCCGCCAGTCATCGGGCGCCAGCTCTGCAAACTTTTTATACTGTTCCAGGGCATCCTCAAATTTTTCATTTTTCATTAAGGCATCAGCATAATACAAAATGGCAATGCTATCGGGATAGTTTCTACGAATGGCCATATTGAAGCGGGCTTCGGCCCGGCGATAGTCGTTGGTGTACATATAGCAAAGCCCCTGCTTGAACAAAAGGCGGGTGGCTTCGTCCCGGTCGCGGCCGCGCATACGGTTGTATGCCCGCTGGTAAAGGTCTATGGCATCATGATATTGCTTGAGCTCAAAAGCCTGGTCGGCTCTTTCCACCCGGCGATCCTGGGATTTTACCTCTCCCTGGAAAAGCGTAAAGGTGAAAATAAAGAAAATTATAAGAAACTTAATTCCTGAATGCATTGTAATATGGGCGGTTACTGAAAAATTGATTTAGAAAGTTTTCCTACTATGTAACGACAAGGGATGAGAATAATTGTTTTTTTAATCCTTCCGGAGTATTTGTTTTATTTCAGGAATCTCCCGATTTCTGATTATAAGGATAAGGCAGATCTTCATCATCTTCCCCTGAATTATCCTGCTCCTCCTTTTCAGGTGAGGTTTCTTCTGCAGGGGTATTATCCTCCGGGGCATTCCCGGATTTCTGGTCTTCCTCAAGTTTGCGGATATCGGAACGAATCTCCGCATCCATATCCCTGGCTTCTTTTTCAATATCTCCGGAGTACCTGTGAATCTCCGAATTGATCTCTCTTTGTACCTTTTTTACTTCATTGATTCCTTTTCCGAGCATGCGGGCAATTTCGGGAATTTTGGATGGCCCGAACAACAGCAACACCAGCAAAAGCAGAATAAGGATCTCGCCCCCGCTGATACCAAATAAAATTACCATTGCCTGCATCATACCCTTTCGTTTTCAGGGAACAAATTTAATCTATTCTTCAGGATTTTCCAGTATCCGTCTTTAATTAAACCGCAAAAAAAAGCCGCTGGATTCAGCGGCTTTTTCAGTTCAAAGATTTGGTTTTTTATCTTTTCCCTTTTTTCTTTTCTTCCTTCCTGGTCAACAAATCGAATGCCACAGGAGCGGAATTAAACAGGGAGGAGTAGGTACCAACGGCCACCCCAATCATCAATGCAAAGGCAAATCCACGGATCACCTCACCTCCGAAAAGGAAAATGATGAGCAATACCAGGACAGTAGTTCCCGAGGTATTGAAAGTACGTGAAAGTGTAGAGTTAAGGGCGGTATTAATGTTGGTCTTCAGTTCCCGTTTGGGGAAAAGGTTGATGTTCTCCCGAATACGGTCAAAAATTACCACAGTATCATTCACCGAATAACCGATAATGGTCAAAATGGCCGCAATAAATGCCTGGTCGATCTCCATGGTCCAGGGCACCACATTGTAAAACAGGGAATAAAGCGAAACCACAATGATGGAGTCATGGAAAAGTGTGGTCAAACTTCCCACCCCGAATTGCCACTTTTTAAACCTTACGGCAATATAAAAGAAGATAATGAACAGTGCAATAACCACACTCACCACGGCAGCCCTTTGAATATCGGCTGCCACGGCCGGCCCGACCTTCTGGGAACTCAAACGCCCCACCACTTTGTCGTCTGCATCGGCAGTGTATTCCTCAAAAGATATGGGCACACCGAAAAAGTCTTTTATTCCTTCAAAAATATGCCTTTCGGCAATGGAATCGGCCTCGGCGGTATCATCATCAATCAAATAACTGGTGGTGATCCTTACCTGGTTGGTAGGACCGAATGTAATAACCTCTGCAGCTTCACCCAGTTGATCGGCAAGGGCAGCACGCATATCCACCGTATTGATATCCTGGTCAAAACGCACCACATAGGAACGTCCACCGGAAAAGTCAATACCATAGTTGAATCCCCTTACTAAAAATGAGCTGATACCAAGAAGAATTACAAGGCTGGAAATCATATAAAACTTTTTCCGGTTGCCAATAAAGTCAAAATTGACCTTTGTCAGCATATCCTTGGTGGTTTTGGTATCGAACTTAATGTTGACATTTTTATCAAGCCAATAGGTAAACACCAGCCTGGAGAGGAAAATTGCAGTAAACAGCGAACAGATAATACCAATGATCAGGGTGGTGGCAAAACCCTGCACAGGACCGGTACCAAAAATATAAAGCACGACCCCTGTAAGCAGTGTAGTGATATTACCGTCCACAATGGCCGAATAGGCATTTTTATAACCGTCGGCAATGGCAAGGCGCTGACCTTTCCCTGCCCGGAGTTCTTCAAGAATCCTTTCGTATATGATCACGTTAGCGTCCACGGCCATACCCAGGGTCAGCACAATACCGGCAATACCGGGTAATGTCAGTACAGCCCCCAGGGAAGCCAGCACCCCAAGAATAAAGAATATATTGGCTATAAGGGCAAGGTCGGCAACCATACCAGCCCTGCTGTAATAAAAGGCCATATAGATCAGTACCACCAAAAAGGCTATCACAAAGGAGGTAAGACCGCTTGAAATGGCTTCCCGCCCAAGAGAGGGCCCTACTACAGCTTCTTCCACTATCCTTGCAGGGGCAGGTAGCGAACCGGCCCTGAGAATGTTGGCAAGGTCTTGTGCTTCAGCCACCGAAAACTGACCGGAAATCTGTGATCGGCCACCGGCAATTTCGGATTGTACTGTCGGGAATGAATACACATAATCATCCAGCACAATGGCGATGGAGCGCCCGATGTTATCGGCAGTAAGTCTTTGCCAGATGCGGGCACCTTCGCGATTCATGCTCATATTGATTTCCACCCGTCCTGTGGGGTCAAAATCCTGGCGGGCATCAACAATGGATTCACCGGAAAGGGGGGCTGTTCCGTCCCTGGTGGTTTCCCGTATGGCAATCAGTTCAAAAAAGTTATCGGTTCCCCTGGCGGGTTTTACATTCCATAAAAGGCGAAGGTTACGCGGAAAAATGGTGCGAACCTGGGGATGTTTCAGCATGTTGTTGACCCTTGCCGTATCCTGC
>SLRE01000221.1 GCA_007131125.1 Bacteroidales bacterium
AATTACCCCGCCAAGAACAATGTTGCGGTTGCGGGTTGCACGGGTTTTTTCGTTGCTTTTTTCCATGAGATACTTATTTTGTCTTTAACTTTTGTTGGTATTTATTGGTTTCAAATTTAAAAAAGGGTTTTTCAGAAAAACAGCAGGGTAGCCATCCCAAAATAGATCAGCAAACCGGAGATATCTACCAAAGTTGTGATGGCAGGACTTGCAGCTACTGCGGGGTCTCCCCCAAAGCGCTTAACCAGTAAGGGCAGCCCCGCTCCAATAATGGTGGAAGTGATCACCTGCAGGGCAAGGGCTAAGGAAATGCCGGTTGCAATAAACCAAAGGCTGAATTGCCGGGGAACCTCTGTTTCCCATGATAAAAACAGGATTTTACCGAAGGCGATGAGCCCAAGCACTCCTGCCAGCAAAATGGATATCCTGGCTTCTTTAAACAGAATGGAAAACCAGTTTTTCAGGCCAATCTGCCCCAGTGCCATGGCACGGATAACCACCGTGGCAGCCTGGCTGCCGGTGTTCCCTCCGGTATCGGCCACCATGGGCATATAAAGGGCCAGGATGATAAGGGCCGACAAAGCGTTTTCGTAATGATGAATGATCATCCCGGAAATCAACCCGATAACAGCCAGGGAGGAAAGCCACAACACCCGTTTGCGAAAATGACCCCATACCGTGGTCTGATTGTAATTCAGTATTTCTTTGCCGGGAACAATACCCATGAATTTTTCCATGTCTTCGGTATGTTCTGCACGGATCACTTCAATGGCATCATCGTATTCCACGATACCAACCAGCTGGTTTTCTTCGTTTACCACGGGTATGGCAACAAGGTCGTATTTTTCAATTTTTACGGCTACCGACTCCCGGTCCTCAATTACCGAAGCAAATGCAAATTCACGATAAAGAATATTGGCTACCTTCTCCGATGGGTCGGCCAGGATCAGATCCTTCAGGGTCAGAAAACCCTTCAATTTCATATCTGAATCAACGGCATAAATATAATACACCATTTTTGTAGGTGCATCGCTGCGCACTTTTTCTATGGCAAGTGCACAGGATTCATTTTCGCTGACTGTGGCAAAGTCCGTGCTCATAATTCCTCCGGCGGTTTCCGGGGGATAGGCACTGAGCTTCAACACATCCTCCCGGGTGGCTTTGCTCATGTAAGGCAAAAGAGCAGCCTGCTCCTGCTGTGTCAGGTGCTGAAATAAGTCAGCCCGCAGGTCAGAATGCATGTTTTCAAAAATCCTGGAAAAAAACTTTTTGCTGACGTGCTGAAAAAAATCCAGCAGGCGTGTCATGTCAAACTCCGACATGATATCCCCCTGCTGTTCAGGCGAAAACATGGGAAGCACCTCAACAAGGTCTTCATTTCTTAGCTCCTGAAACAACTCCCCCACTTCCACAACCGGCATCTTAGCCAGCTGGGGCACCAGGTCTTTTGCCTTCTCTTTGTCGCTGAGCTTTTCGAGAAACAATTCTTTATCGGTGGAAGGGTGTATCATTTTTTAAAAGATTTTTGGTGTCGGAAAAAATTAATCCGTATCTCTGCTGATAACTTCCCAGCTTACATAGGTAACCCCCTGCAGCACGGTAAGCCTTCCGGCGGCTTTCTCCATCACCTGGTCTTTGTTGGCACTGGCAGAAATCTCTGCCTGAATGGCCGCTTTGGCAGGGCTTTCATCGTCAAGGCTTTTAAGTGTTTTTAGCTGCAGGTCCTCATCCTGGTTGATGAACTGCATCAGCAGCACCCGGATATGGTTTTCAACTTCGGCCTTGCACCGGACTTCAAAAAGATAGAGCGCGGAAACCGGCTCATCCTTTCCAATGGGCCTTCGCTCCAGGCGGGCTCCAAGAGGACGCAGCAGCAGGTGAATACCCACAATGGCAACGGCGGCAAGGCTGGCTTCAGCCAGCAATCCTGCGCCGGCCAATGCTCCGACTGCAGCAGAGCACCAGATGGTGGCCGCAGTATTCAATCCTTTTACCGTTAAACCATCCTTCATAATTACCCCGGCACCCAGAAAACCGATGCCGGTAACAATTTGCCCGGCAACGCGGGAGGGGTCGGCAAGTTCGGTATCAGCTGTCAGTGCAATGCCAATCAAAATAAATACTGCAGACCCTGCGCTAACTAAAGTGTTGGTGCGCAATCCGGCGCTTCGCTGACGGTATTGCCGCTCAAAACCTATGAGGGCACCCAGTATAATGGCTACCAATAAGCGAATTACAAAATCCATCATGAACATACCATGCTCCTTCCTTTTATCCAGGGATTAACTCAAAAAATACAACCCCCTGGAAAACAACGCCTTAAAACAGGCCCGGGTTTTGGCAAAATTAAATCCAAAAGTCTTTGGCATCAATTAGAGATGTTTTAGAATTTTATTAGAATTCCATTAGAAACTGTTTTTCAGTATTGCTCTTGCTTAATTATCAAGGATTAATCGGTTTTATTTCAGGGATGAAAAATGAAAATTGAGTGGATTTTAATTTTTTTCTAATTCAATTCTAATAATTCTCTAATAAGCAAGCCGGGCAAGGGTTTTTATATTTGCACCGCAAAAAAACAAATAAGCTGGTTTTTTCTGATGAAATACCATTTACCCGAAATAAACATATCACATTAATCATCCGCATTGTGCCTTCTTTGAGTTTGCCACAATGTGGAAAAAACTCAAGGCATTATGAAAAAGTTTAGTAAAATGACCCAGACAGGAAGAAATGCTTTAGACATTGATTTTATTTTCTTTATGGTAAGACTGACCGCATTGCTGGTATTGATTTTAAGTTTATCATTTGTAAGCCGTGCAGGACAATTTACCCGAACAGAAACCCCTCAGCACACAGAGGTTGAAGACTTTCCCAATGCCATTCGCATTACCAAAGCCGACATGGACACCATGATGGTGGGAAACGACCCCTATGGAATTTTAAATTACCTTTCCCTTAAAACCGGACTAACTTTTCGAAGCACCGGGGATTTCGGAGCTGAAGACTGGTTTACCGTCAGGGGTTTTGGTCGGGACAACAGCCGCCTGACCCTGGTTTTGGTTGACGGACGCCCCATCAACATTGCCGGAAACCACACCGTGGAATTTGGCGACATCCCGGTTAGCCTGATTGAGGAAATAGTTATTTATCCCGGGCCGGTGCCATCGCAATACGGAGGTTTTCAGTTTGTAGTAGACATCAAAACCCGCCTCAATGAAGAGATTGCAGAAGCTTCTGCCAGTGTCGGTTCCCTTAACACTTACTGGCTCAATACCACAGTAGCTGGTAGCGGAAGATTCTACTACCGGGCAAACCTTGATGTAAACTTGTCCGACGGGCAAACCGGACAGCAACTGCTTGGGGTAATGGACCATTACACTTACAGCAACCGCTTTGACAAAGCCGTTTTGCCCAGCCTGGTATTAGGCTACGAGGTATCTGAAAACCTGGACATCTCCCTGCAGGGAAATTTTTATGACGTGAAAAAAATGTTTGGGTCAGGACTCCACTACGGATTGGAACAAAGCCGTGAACGCACCGGACAAGCCTACTCCCTGAATTTGCAGCCGGGCAGGAATTCCTCATTGGATTACAACTTAAATTTGTACCTGATGAATGAAGAGGAGTTTCTGAATACGGAATTCCCGGAAGACACCACCTATTATGTGGCCTGGGGAAACCAGGAACGTCAGAAATACGGAATTAACGGATATTACCGCCACCACCTGCTGCCAGGCACGCTCTGGCTTAAGGCCGGTGCAGAAGCCCATTGGGCCACTGGGTCAACCGACAATGAAGAATACCTGTATTACCAGTTTGAAGACGAACAAAGTTTTTACGGTGCCTTTCTGCAGGCCGGTATTAAACCCTGGGACGGTGGTCGTTTTATTGTTGGCGCGCGCCTCGACGGGCAAAGCTACCTGGATGATGTATTCATCAGCCCGCATTTTGCCTTTTCTCAAAACCTGCTTTCGGAACAACTCCAGGTTTACGGTACTTATGGTGTAAATACCCGCTGGCTCCCCCTAAACAAGGTAAACAACTTTAACCGCCCTCCCAGGCCTCTGGGACCCCCTTTCCTTTTTGGAAACGTAGACCTCCCGGTTGTCAGTCCTGAAATGGAACGCATGAGAGGAGTAGATGTTGGTGTAAGAACCCGTTTGCTGGACAACCGCCTGAAAACAAGAATAAATTATTTTTACCTGGCCAACGAGGGCACTGCCGGTGCTCCCTTATTTGAGATAAGGCCCGTTCTGGAAGGCGCGGAAGTTCCCCCGGGATTTGATGCAGCCCTGGTGGCTTACGCCCGCAACATGCCTGCGGAAGAAATCAATGAAGGCATTGAGTTTCATGTGGAATATAGGCCCATACCACGCCTGAAGATATTTGCCAATGCAACCTACACCATATTTTCCGAAACTGTAGTTGATGATGACATTGAACTTTACCAGGGCCCCCTTGGCGGAGAACAGGCGCAGGATTTCATCAATGAGGCGGTTGGGCAGTTTGTAATCCCTTATGCAGGGCGTTCGGTAATACCGGGAGCATACGACTGGCTTGCCAACCTTGCCGCAGCCTATTCCTTTGACAACGGAATGATCCTGAATATGAAACTGAGATACCGCAGCGAATCTGTTGACCCCCTGATGAAATTCAACCTCGACCCGCAGGTGGACCAGATCGACCCCTTTTTACTGACCGATATAGGAGGAAGCATCCCATTGGTGCAGGCAAACAACTACAGAATCGATGCCTCTGCCAGGATCAGCAACCTGTTTGACACAGAATACAGCACTTTCGTGCACTATCCCATGGTGGGAAGGTTTATCTCTGCAGGCATCAGCATGGAGCTGAAATAAAAGATTTTATTTATGGAAAGGAACCGGGGGTAAAGGTTTTTACTCCCGGTTTTTTTTATTCCAGCCGAAGGCTGATGTCCATGGCCTTTACACTATGGGTAAGGGCACCCAGAGAGATCAGGTCTACCCCGCTGCGGGCCACTTCCATCAGGTCCTTCTGGTCCATGTTTCCTGAAGCTTCAGTCAGGGCTTTGCCGTCAATGATGGAAACAGCCGCTGCCATGGTTTCAAGGTCCATATTGTCCAGCATGATGATGTCGGCCCCGGCTTTCAGGGCTTCCCGGACCTGGTCCAGGTTTTCCACCT
>SLRE01000035.1 GCA_007131125.1 Bacteroidales bacterium
AAGGCTGTCGCTCTACCGGATGAGCTACTTCCGCAAAGTGGGGGGGGAAGGATTCGAACCTCCGAAGGCGAAAGCCAACAGATTTACAGTCTGCCCCATTTGACCGCTCTGGAACCCCCCCTGATATGTAAGAACGCTTTCGTTTAAGCGAGGCAAAGATAAGGATTTTCAGCTTTTATCCCGGTATATTTTTCCGACTTTTTAAAAAAGCCACCGGGGTAATTATGCCCCGGTGGGATAAAACAAAGTGCGTTTGAAGTGCCCGGCTAAAGGTCAAGATAATCCAGACCCTGCCTGAACACAATATCTACGGGGATGTCTTTTGCGTTAACCCGGTCAATGTCTTCCTGAAGGGTATCCGACATAACCCCCATGGTATTGGCAATTTGCCGGGCGGCATCATAGTCGCCGTCTCCCTGAATAATAAGGGTGGTTTTAACCAGTTCTTCCACCACATCCTTCATTTTTTCAAAGTCGATCTGGTAAGTCCCGGTTTCCTCATCACGGGAAAAGGCGCCTTTTTCTTCGAGGTAATTGAAGCGGATCATATTGGCAATGCCATGTGCTCCGGCGGTACCGAACCTGCTGGAACGAAAGATGCTTGCAAAACCAGTCACGTAAACCTCTTTAAGGTCGGTATCCGGCAGCTGACCGTCTTCATATAGTTTTGTAATGAGATACAATCCAAGCACATCGGCCTTGAAGGCTTCCATAATGCTGTGGTACTCCCGCAAAGCTTCCCGCACCGTACCTTTTCCTGTAATGGTATTACGAATGCCCATACCAATGGCTATTTCATGAAAGGTGGTATTTTCAAAAAACCCCTCAAAGGTTACATATTCGCGCTGGCTTTCATGAATGACCAGATCGGCGATGGGCAGGAGGATCTCGTCAAACTTGGCTTCCATGGAGTTTTGAAGCTGCATGCTGCGGGTTCCTGCTTCCTGCTGAACCTCGGAGTCATGGGGGAGGTTCAGGGCAATCATTTTGGGACCGGCGTTGCAATGGCCTGCATAATAAATGGCCTGATAAACGTTGATGTCGGAGTCCACACCCGGCACCTCTGATTTGTATTCTTCAGGAACGGGAAGTGCGGCCTGGAGTTCGGGCAGCATCCCGGCAAAATGTTCCAGTCTCTGGCTTTCTTCGTGGTCTTTGATCAGGATGTAGGCACTGTGGGCAGCCTTATAGCCAAACTTGCGGTCTTCGCCGGTTTCAAGAGGTCCTGCAACAAAATCGATATTGTTGTCTCTCATGCGCATCCAGGCAAAGTCACTGGGCTGATAATTATCGGTTAAAAAGGCATCGGCACGGAGTTCAAGGTATTCTCTGAACCCGGGATTCTCAGCCAGTTCAGCTGCTTCCCTGAGCAGGGCGGCAGCCCTTTCGTTTTGTTCCCGAAAGGCTTCCCGATAAGGCACAACCACAAGGTTGCCGTCCGAATCCCTGCGGATAAGGGTATATTTGCTAGTTTTTTCGGGATGATCCAGCTCATGAAATTCCTGCCGCTCCATGTCAAAAGGATAAAAGTTGGCTCCAAGGGGCTTGTCCTCAAAGCCCGGAAAAAAACCGGTATGTCCTTCCAGTCGGCCCCATGGGCCATAATTGATGCGGGCATAAGCACGGGCATACTCATCATCAATGTAATTCATGAGCTCTTCCTTGTTGCCATAGGACTGAATCCAGAATATTTCATCCATAATATCGGCCACCTCCATTAAAATGGGAATCATTTTCTTTTCGTTTTCGCTCAGGTGGTCAAGGTCGGCGGTAAGTGTTACCTCTTCATACTGGGCGATGCGGTTTCTTATTTCACGCTGGTATTCGCGGTCGGGACGCGGTCCGCATGAAGAAACGGCCGTAAGTAAAAAGAGAATAGATGTAATTAAAAACAGGTGATTGCGATTCATTATTTAGTGGTTTTGGTTAAAAAATAATTTTAAAGGACCATAACCTCAAAAATAAGAAAAATGGAGGAAAGCGGGTTTATAGGTCATTTATTAAAAACTTAAAATGTTTATTTTGCGGGGTTCAACCTGAAAGGACGGGATAATCAATAAAGCCCTTTTCCCCTCCGTGATAGAACGTTTCCTTTACCGGTTCGGCAAGGGGTGCATTGGTATTGAGTCTTTTTACCAGGTCGGGATTGGAAATAAAAGGTTTTCCGAAAGCGATGAGGTCGGCCTGGCTTTTTTCAAGCATCAGGTTAGCGCTTTCAAGGGTATGGCCTCCGCAGGAAATCAGGCTGCCTTTGTATATTTTGCGGTAAAAGGGAACGATACTTTTTTCCGGGAAGTTGAGCCGTTCTTCCTGTTTCATCATTTCGCTCAGGTGAAGGAAAGCAAGGCCATAATCATTGAGTTTTTCCACAATGTATCCGTAAGTTTTTTCGGGGCTGGAATCTTCCATACCCGGTTTAACAGATTTTGGAGAAAGCCTTAAACCTACTTTTTCCTTTGGCAGATACTTCAGAATCTCCTCAATGATATTGAAAAGAAATCGTGAACGGTTTTCTATGGAACCCCCAAACTCATCGGTTCGTTTGTTGGTGCCGTCCATGATAAACTGGTCGATAAGGTAAGCATGGGCACCGTGGATTTCTACCCCGTCGAACCCTGCGCTGATAGCATTTTGGGCGGCCTGGCCGAAGTCGAGGATGGTTTGATGGATTTCCCCGTTAGTCATGGCACGGGCTGTTTCATAGGGCTTTCTGCCTGCAGGGGTAAGCACTTCACCCATTGGTTTTACAGGAGAGGCGGATACGGGAGCCTTTGCATCGGGTTGCAAAAGCAGGTGGGAGTATGGCCCTACATGCCACAACTGTAAAAATATTTTCCCTTTTTCCTGATGTACTGCCCGGGTAACTTTTTTCCAGCCCTCGATTTGTTTTTTTGTGAAAATTCCCGGCGACCCGGTATACCCAAAACCCTGGGGTGATATTTGACTGCCTTCCGAAATGATGAGCCCGGCAGATGCCCGCTGACGGTAATATTCGGCAATCATATCATTAGCGGCGAGCTCCGGAGGATTGGCCCGGCGTCGGGTCATGGGGGCCATTACAATGCGGTTGTTAAGCGAAATATTGCCTAAAGAAAGGGGTTCGAGAAGCAGGTTTTTCATAAGCTGTGCTTTTTGTTTACTTTTTCTAACAAAATCAGGGCTTCGAGGTTTATATAAAAGTAAGTAAAATATCCGGGCACAAAGTTTTAAAAAGGAATTCTGCAAAAGAAAACAATAACCTGACTTTGTATGTTGATTTTTTATATCATTGGTTGACCCTTTCATTTTTTCAACAGATGAACATGCAGGGGGAAAGTTCCGGAGTTGCCGGACTTTCAGGAGCAGTGAAAATTTCAAAGGATTATGTTCCGAAAAGAAAAAGTCATCAGAAAATCCATTCACCTGTTGATGGGGGTGGCCATTTTGTTGTTGAGCTGGTACGTTTCCCGCCAGACTTTGCTTTTTCTGATTGCAGCCGGAACGGTTTTCGCATTTGTCTCTTTCCAAAGCCGGAATTTTCGGTTCTTGCATCAAACCACAGACCAGAGCCTTGGAACCCTATTTTACCCTTTGGGGATACTAACTTCTTTTTTGCTGCTTTATAACCTGCCGCTGTATTTTTTTCAAATATCCCTGCTGATCCTCACTTTTTCTGATACTGTGGCCAATCTTGCCGGGCAGATCAGCCCGGGCAATATACGCTTCAACGCATTTAAGGAAGAAAAAAGCCTTTACGGCGTTGTTGGTTTTGCCATTACCACTTTGGGTATTTTATATTTTTTCCTTCCTGAATCCCGTTTCGGCATTTATGCGTATGTGATTCTGGTGGTGATCCTGTCTGTTAACTTTGAAGTGATATCTTACAAAGGATCCGATAATTTTTCCATTCCGGTTGGTTCTGCATTGTTTTTCATGATTATGGAAGCCCGCGACAGCAACCTTCTTTTTCTTATCGGAGTTTTGTCGGTGGCAGCCACAGGCTCCTTTTTGCTCTACAAATGGAAGGTTCTTACCAAAAATGCTTCCATTGTGGTATATTTTTTAGCGGTTTTCTTTTTCGGAGTGCTTGGCCTGGAATGGATCTTACCGGTGCTGGTTTTCTTTTTTACGTCGGTGATCTTTACCCGTATCAATACCGCCAGGGCCAAAAAAAACCCGGTTTCCAACCGTAGAAATGCATGGCAGGTGCTGGCCAACATTTTCTGGGCCGTCCTGTTTTCTGCAGCCTATTTGATAACTGGTAATGAATTGTTTGTTTATTTTTTCATTGGCCTGCTGGCTGCTGTAACGGCAGATACCTGGTCCAGTGAGGTGGGGCCGGTGTTTCACAAAAAATGTTTTTCCCTGGCGCATTTCAAAACCCACGAATCCGGTATATCGGGAGGGGTCTCTTTGGCAGGAACCCTGGCTGCCATGGCCGCTTCGGCTTTATTGTCAATAATAGGTGTTAAACTTTTTTTCGGAAATTTGGATATCATGCTCGTCACATTGCTGGCAATATCCGCTTTTCTTTCTTCAGTGGTTGATTCCCTGCTCGGAGCATTCCTTGAACCCTCCCTCATGAAAATGGAGCTTTTCCGGCTTAAAAAGCCCGAGGCCACAGATTACTTATCACCGAATGATGTTGTCAACCTTTTGGGCTCCCTGTCTGCACCGGTTTTCTTTTTGCTGCTGCAGGGGCTGGTTTAACCCGTTTCCAGTGAAAATTTTTTATAGCAAAGAATAAGCCTCCCCGGGTTGCAACAAAAGTTCTTCTGATACCGCCAACAGGTTGCTATCAGATAGCATAAATCACAAAAGAGACAATCAGGAAGAAGGAAAAGACAATATGGGTAAGCACCGTCAGTTTTGCCCCCTCCTTTAAGCGGTCGGCATTGTCGTGAAATTTCAGGATGATGCCAATGGCTTTTGGAAAGATCAGCAAATAGGGGATCAGTGCCAGCAGAAATGGCCAGCTTACCCCGGGATACAAAAAGAAAAGTAAAAAAATATTGGCAACAATAGCCAGCTGCACAAGCAGATAAATGATGGAAGTCGGGCGGGTGCCCAGTCGTGATGCCACTCCATGTTTTCCTCCGTCACGGTCTGCTTCCAGGTCGATCATTTGTCCCACCAGCAAAATGGAGGAGGTGCTCAGCCCGGTAGCCGGCATCAGGATAATTACCATAGGATGAAAGCCGATATTCTGGCCAACAGCGGCAATGAGAATGGCCATGGGCCCGAACGCAAACCAAACCGAAACTTCTCCCCATCCCCTGTAAGCAAGCTTAAAAGGGGGTGCCGTATAATATTTGCTGAAAAACGCTGACAAAAGGAATAAACCCCAAAGGTGTGGCCAAAGCCGCTGCTCAATGAAAAAAGTCAGGACAATGGTTCCGGCAAGGGAAATGACCAACCCTGCCCTGGCCAGGAAAAACATCTTGCCCATCAATTCGGGATGATCCTGTAAAATCCCTGATCCTCCGCTGGACTCATTGCGGTGTACATTTACTTTATCGGTACCCTGTATGGTGTCGTAAATATCGTTGTAAACATTGGTGGCCACATGCAGGCCAATGCCGATAAGCAGCACCAGGATAAAGCCAGGCAGGTAAAGGTATCCGTTGATGTAAACGCCCAAAAGGCTTCCTGCAAGCAAGGGTGCAATGATGGAACTTAAAAATGGTGCCCTGACCATTTTCGCAATGCCGGGTTTTTTCTTTTCATTCATGTTCGGCTGGTTTTTATATATTAAAAGGAACAATTCAGGATGAAAAAGGTTGAAGAACAGTTTTTTTTGTGATTAAAAGCCGGCCATTATTCCAAAAAGTTAAGCTTTTATTTTTTTCTTTTTTAAACCATTGTTATGGGATGGAATCAAAATAACAACAGCCAATGAATTCACGAAATTTTCAGATATGAAGAAAAGGTTTTACGCGGGCGATGGTATATTTCCTTTAATTTTTGTGATCTCTTTTTTTGTTTTGGGAAGTGCTCCCTCTGCAAAGACTGTTGCAGCAAACAGTATGGTGGGCATGCAGGAAGACAGCATTCAGAGTCATGAATTTACACCTGCTTTTGAGTTGAAAATTGGGGGTGAAGGGTTTTACAGTATAGAACCAGCTACAGGAAATGGTTTTGGAGGAATCGCCGCTATTATGGTGGACATGGATGCCTCCATCCATGAGCATTTGGATTTTTTCGCGGCCTTTCATTTCGATTCGGCTCTTTGGGATGATTTTCTTAACAAGCCCCGTTTGCAGCGGGAAGGCCTTCCACCGGAACACCGCATTGACCTTACAGTAGAAGAATTTTTCCTGTCCTGGATTCCAATGGGAGAAATTCTGGAAATAATGGCCGGCCGTCGTTTTTCAGGTTTCAGTTACGCCAATCGTTTGCATCTTGCCGATTTTCAATTCAATATGAAGCCCCGGATATTTACCACCTATTGGGGAGATAATCACGGGTTGGCATTAGATGGGATCAGTCTAAGGGTAACTTTGCCTAATGATGGGTTTTCAACTTCCTTTATGGTCGAAGCAGCAAAAAGTGCATACGGTGGCGACCAGACCGTAATGACCTCCGTCCTTGATGCTGGTTTTTCAGCAGGGAATCTGGATATCGGGCTGAGGGGTTTTGGGTATTTTGATCATCAGACTTTTTGTCATCCTTTGTTAAATTATTGCAATGAGGATATTTCTTCTCAGCTGACCCTGGACGAAGGGTTTGCCCTTAATGCCTTTGGAGGCGGTACAAATCTTTTGTGGAAAACCGGAGGGAGAAAGTCTGTATTTTTCCAGGCAGAGTGGATTGGCAGAAGAATAATGAGTAATTTTTTATACGGGGGCTACGCTTTTGCTAAATTGGTCCATTCGGAAAAAGTAAGCAGCAGCTTCATGGTTCAGCAGTTGGAAATGCCTGATTTTTTGGGAGAAGAGCCCAATGGGAGAATAGAACGTTCTTATAATCCGGGAATTTCTTATTTTCCTATGGAAAAGCACCGTTTTCGCCTGGAATACCATTATTCCGATAATAGTATTTATTACCGGAATATGTTGCTATTTAAATACACCTTTTTTCTGGACTTTTGAGCAGTAAACCGGGCCGGAAAAATAATTATTCAAGCCGGTAAATTTCCATAATGTCTTTCAGGATCTTGTCGAAGTCAATTTCCAGGTCTTTGAGTTTTCCGGTCTGAATATCAAAAACCCATCCGTGCACCTTGAGAGAGCGCTCTTTAAAAGCTTTTTGCACATCCGGAGTTTTGACCACGTTGATGCATTGCTCCTGCACGTTCAACTCAACCAGTTTTTTGTATTTTTCTTCCTCATCCCTGATTTGGTTTAGGGTGTTTTTGTGCAGGCGGTAAACATCCCTGATGTTTCTGAGCCATGGGTTGAGCAGGCCCAGGTCGGCCTGTTGCATGGCAGCCTTTACACCACCGCAATGGTAATGTCCGCAAACCACAACATGCCTGACCTTAAGATGAGATACAGCATAGTTGATCACCGACATTGCGCTAAGGTCAGTATTGGACACCATATTGGCAATATTCCGGAAAACAAATACATCACCGGGTTGCACACCCATGAGCTCTTCGGCTGTTACCCGGCTGTCGGAACACCCGATGTAAAGGATATCAGGATTTTGATCCAGGCAGAGTTTTTCAAAGTAATCCCGGTCGGTTTTGAGTTTTTCTGCAATCCATTTTTTATTGTTTGAGAAAATCTGCCGGATGTCCATTGCCTAATTTTTAATATTTTCCCGGTTCGAAGAAAAATACGGACTCAATTGTTTTTTTTACATTTTATAGACCATGGCATTGATGTTCATGCCCGCCCCAACGGAAGCAAATACCACATGATCTCCCGGCGAAAGCCGGTGATCATTGAGCTTGCCTTTAAGGATAAAGTCGAATAAAGTAGGTATGGTTGCCACCGACGAATTGCCAAGCCAGGAAATGGTCATGGGCATAACGTCATCCGGTGAATCGTTTAGCTCGTAAAGCTTGAAGAGCCTTTTTAAAATGGCATCATCCATTTTACCGTTGGCCTGGTGGATCAGTACCTTTTTTATGTCTTTCAGGTGGGTCTGGCTTTTTTCAAGGCATGACTTAATTGCCTGGGGTACGGTATTGAGGGCATACTGGTAAAGTTTACGCCCGTTCATTTTCAGGAAGATTTCGTCTTTCCCGGGTTTTTCAGGATTATAGGATTTGTCCATGTGGAGCATTTCTGAAAACAGGTAAGCATCAGACTGTGCTGCATGTGACAGGATCCCGATTGGTTGTTCACTGATTTTTCCTTCCACAACAACAGCACCGGCTCCGTCGGCATACAGCATGCTGTCCCGGTCGTGGGGGTCCGAAACCCTTGATAAAACCTCTGCCCCGATAACCAGCACTTTTTTGGCATCTCCCGAACGGATGTAATAATCCGCCTGTATTAGGGCCTGCAACCATCCCGGGCATCCAAAAATGATATCGTAGGCCACAGATTTTGGGTTTTTGATACCAAGTTTGCGTTTTACCCTGGCTGCAAGGCTGGGTACAAAATCCGAACGTTTGTTATCTGCCCTCACATCTCCAAAGTTATGGGCCACAATAATGTAGTCAAGGTCTTCCCTGTCGATGCCCGCAGTTTCAATGGCATCCTCTGCTGCAACAAAAGCAATGTCGGAAGTTACCAGGTCATCAGATACATACCTTCTTTCGGCAATGGTGGTTATTTCCAGGAACTTGTCAATGATTTCCCGGTTGGGTTTCTCCAGCTTTTTGTCATAAGTTTCAAAAAACTCCCGCGTAAGGAAGTCCTCGTTCATTACACGTTCTGATGGTACGCAACTACCCGTTCCGGTAATTACACTATAAATTCGATCAATCATAAAAAACTCAGGTTAATAATGTTTTGTTTTTCCCAATATGAATTTTTCAGGGAAGCAGGAAGTTGTGAAGTTCTTCGGGCAATCTTTGAGGAACGATTTTTACTCCTTACTAAATATAAAATTACAAAAAAGAATGACCATTTCAAAACAACCCGCCTGTCAAGGCAAAGGGTAAGGTCGTCTTTCAGACTTGATTTTGTGGGACGTGCTGGAATCGAACCAGCGACCTCATGCCTGTCAAGCATGCGCTCTAAACCAACTGAGCTAACGCCCCTTTTGAATTTTTTCCGGTACAACTACCCCTGTATTGTTGTAAATAGTTTAGCGACAATGGATATTCATCATTTCAGGGTATTGCCTGAACGTCTGCAAAAATAAAAAAAAATCCTTACCGGATAGCCTGTTAAGAGGCAATATGCATACGTATGGATTTTTTAAATGCAAAAAAAAGTTAAATTATTTTTTTTATTCTTAAGGGAAATTACTTATTATTGTGAGAAGGAATGCAGGGAAACCCTTTATTTATGCAGGTTTTAAAAGGATAATAGTATAAACATATTTTAAAATAAGGTATAAATAGCTAAGGAAATTCCCTGTTTGAAGAAAGTTTTCCTTTTGGTAAAAAAGTTAAACGGGTATTTTGTTGGTGTGAAGCGGGAATTTTCCCCGGGATAAAGAATTCTTTTACCGTTTAGCTCAGCAGAAAAAATTAATAATCTCATTTAAGTTGAAAACATAGAAACCTTATTTAGGTCTTCTGCGTAAAAGTCAACAGAAACAATAATGATCCTTTCCTGTATAAAAGCAGGAAAAGCGGGAAATCGAAGTTTTTTCTGGGAATAACCGGCAGATTGCCAACAGTATCAGCTGATTTGTTTTTTTGTTGCTCATGTGGGATGAGCGCAAAAGAAAGGCAAACGGCTAAGTACAAATGGTCAATCCGGGTGAAATACCCCGCACAAAAAAGTTATTCCAATCCTGTTTAAATGGTCATTTTTCAGGAATTAAACACCAACCCAATGGAAACAGACGTGAAAAAAAAGCTTGCCTCACTGGAATCCTGGAGCACCCAGTTGTCGATTCGGGAATTGTATGCCGAATTTGGGTCACCTTTTTGGATCGTATCCAAAAAACAATTGACACAAAACGTAAACGATTATGCCGCGTTTACCCGTTCCAACGGACGGATTTTATTCCCTGTAAAAACCAATCCCTCCATGGCTTTACTTGAAGTACTTGCCGAACTTGGAGTGGGTGCGGATTGCGCAAATCGTAATGAAGTTGACCTTGCGTTATTTGCAGGAATTCCATATGAGCGGATTGCCTACAATGGGCCGGTGCAGGATGTTTGCCTGAGTACCAACCTCTTGCAAAAAGGAGCCATTGTAGTGATGGACGACCCCAGGGCTGTGCTGGATGTGCAGGAGCGTCTTAAGGGAAGAAAGTTCCCGGGTAAATTGTGGCTGAGGGTAAATCCCAATGTGAAAATAAAATACGAGAATGAGAATGAAAACCAGGAACTCATGTCGCATGCTTCCTCATCTTCCAAATTTGGTATTCCTGCGGAAGAGATGGTGGACTTTGTCAAAGGCCTGAAAATGCCTGTTTCGGGCTTGCATGTGCACGTGGGAACCATGATGGACAACCTGGTGAGTTTTCATAATTCCATGGCAGGGATGCATGCCCTGGCAAAAGATTTAAATGCCATTGGCCATCCGGTGAAAGACCTTGATGTGGGAGGAGGCCTGGGTATCCCGTTTATGGAAGGCGATGAGTTTCCATCTCTTGAACACTGGGTAGAACAAATGAATCCTTTGAAGCAAAAAGGATATAAATATTACGTTGAACCGGGACATGCCATTGTGGGCAATGCCGTATCCCTGCTGGTAACGGTTGAGTCTATTAAACACTCCCGTAACCGGCGCTGGATTGTAACCAATGTGGGTACCGACCAGCTAGCCAAGGTTACCCTGCTTCGCTGGCCCCATCGTATTCTTGGCCCTGACAGCAAACCCCTTCCCCAGGGAGGAAAAGACGCCATTGCCGGGCCTTTGTGCTTTGCCGGAGACGTGTTGCTGCACGAAACAGATGCCAGCGGAATAGAAATAGGTGACCCCTTGCTGATCACACACGCCGGAGCATACACCTTTTCTCTTTCCAACCGCTTCAATGGCCGGCTTGCCCCGGCATGGGTGATAATGGATGAGGACGGCTTTCATAAGCGTATGAACACCGAAGGCAGATATGACAACATTTTTCTTACCAATTATTTCTATGGCCTTCGCCAGCAAGTCGAAGAAGGGGAAGGAAGGGTAGTGCCAAAACAAAAGATTGACAGCCTGAGCAGTGGCTACCTCAAAAAACTGGCCTGCCAGGATGAGTTTGAATACCTGGGCTTGACCAAGATCGGTGAAAGAACCTATGAAATAGATGTGATGACGGAGTCGAAAGTGGATTTTATTTCCATGCCTTTTGCCATCCGCATTTTCGGAGATGCGGTGATCGTTACACTTTTGGAGCACCTTGGGGCGGAAAAGAAAGAAGTACCCATCTGGGGACGCAAACTTAACCTGGATTGCTTCGGTCAGGTAAAAACCGGGGTACCGGTGCGATTTAGGGTTTCTTTCAGCAACCTGGTCAAGGAGCTAAATGGCACCAACACGGTAGTTGCTCGCTTTGAAACCGAATGCTGGAATATCTCCGGCAACCTGGTAATTAAGTTTTAACCACAGACCTGCCAAAACAAAAACATAACATTACCAAATTACGGTTTAATTAAAAAAAGGCTGTTCTGGATTTCCAGGACAGCCTTTTTCAATTAATCCTTAAAGAGGAATATTTCCGTGTTTTTTTGGGGGTGAGTTTTGCCGTTTGTTTTCGGTCATTTCCAGGGCCTGAATTAGCTTGAGTCTGGTTTGACGGGGATGGATCACCTCGTCAAGGTAACCCAGGCCGGCCGCTTTATAAGGGGTGCAGAAAAGCTCCCGGTAATCTTCCACGGCTTTGGCTTTTTCTTTTTCATCAAACTTATTGCGGTAAAGGATATTTACGGCTCCGTCGGGTCCCATTACCGCAATTTCACCCATGGGGTAACTGTAGTTTATATCACCGCCCAGGTGTTTGCTCGACATAACACAATAGGCACCTCCATAAGCCTTGCGGGTAATCACTGTAATTTTGGGCACGGTGGCCTCAGCATAGGCATAAAGGAGTTTTGCACCATGCTTGATAATGCCTCCAAACTCCTGCGATACTCCTGGCAGAAAACCCGGGACATCAACAAATGTAACCAGCGGGATGTTGAAGGAATCGCAAAACCTGACAAAACGTGCTGCTTTGACGGATGCATCAATATCCAGCACTCCTGCCAGCATGGTGGGCTGATTGGCGACGACTCCCACCGGTTTGCCATTTAACCTGCCGAATCCGATGATCACATTCTGGGCAAAATGCGGCTGCACTTCAAAAAAGTTATTGTCATCCACTACGCTGGTGATGATCTCCATCATATCATAGGGTTTGTTGGGATCAAGCGGAATCAGGTCGCGCAACTTTTCATCCTCCCTGTGGGCCGAATCGGTACAGGGTTTTACCGGAGGGTCTTCCATGTTGTTGGAAGGAAGAAAACCGATAAGTTCCCTTATCATGAGCATGGCCTGCTCATCGTCTTCGGCCCTGAAGTGGGCAACTCCGCTTTTGGTGTTGTGGGTGGTGGCCCCGCCAAGCTCCCTTTTGGTTACCTCTTCGTGCGTAACGGTTTTGATCACATCAGGACCAGTTACAAACATGTAGCTGGTTTCTTTGGTCATAAAAATAAAGTCGGTGATGGCTGGGGAATAAACAGCTCCTCCTGCACAGGGGCCAAGGATGGCCGAGATTTGCGGGACCACTCCGCTGGCCTGCACATTCCTGAAGAAGATGTCTCCGTATCCAGCCAGACTTTCTACGCCTTCCTGTATGCGGGCTCCTCCGCTGTCGTTAAGGCCGATCAGGGGGGCACCCATCTTCATGGCCAGCTCCATCACCTTAATCACCTTGTCGGCGTTGGCACGGCCCAATGACCCTCCAAAAACGGTAAAATCCTGGGCAAACACATATACCAGCCGGCCGTCAATTTTTCCATAACCGGTAACAATGCCGTCTCCGGGAATTTTTTGCTGGTCCATTCCGAAGTCTGTGTTGTGGTGCACCACAAACTTGTCAAGTTCCACAAAGGTTTTGGCATCAAAAAGGTCGGATATTCGTTCACGGGCGGTTTTCCTTCCGGATGCATGAATTTTGGCGATTCGCTCCGGACCACCTCCGATTTCCGCTTCTTTATTTTTTTGTTCCAGTTCTTTGTATTTATCCTTTAATGACATGCGCTTTCGGTTTTTGGTTTTACCTGTTTTTTTAAGCTTCTTCGGAAGCGTATTCCAATACAACCAGCTCCTGGTTGGCTTCCACACTTTGATCTTCCGATACCTTGATATCAATTACCACCCCGGGTTTGGATGCCTTAAACTCACTTTCCATTTTCATGGCAGAAATAATGATCAGGGTTTGACCGGCTTCCACCTCTTCCCCTTTTTCTACCATTATTTTTATCACCCTGCCGGGTATTGGGGCTGTAATAACACTTTCGCCCTCATCCTCTGTAGATTTATGACGGTTGGCCAGGTATTTGGATTCAGCATCAATGATCTCTACATCAAAAGATTTATTGAAAGTGTTTACCTGGTATTTTTTGGCATTGGATCCGGGAATGAGCTCAAGGTTAAAAGACTTGTTGCGATACAGGATAGAGTATTTTCCCTTGCTAAGCTTTACAAAGTCAAGGGTATATTCTTTCCCGTCTACTGCAACAAGAATTTTATCTCCTTCCTGCCCGATGAGTTCCACATTGGCAACACGGTTTTTTAGCTTTACTTCGTACGACATGGCTTTTTTTTAAAGTTTGAGAACACTTCTGACCCGGCTGTAATCTTTCCAGTTGTTTTTGATGGCAGTCATTTCTTTGGGACTGGCTTTCCTGATCTTTTCAAGGTATTCCAAAAATGCCGTGATAATCACCACATCCTCACAGGTTTTATCACAGGTATCTTCCTTGAGAAGGAAATCGCGGTTCTGTTCAATAAAGTGGGTTGTGTAATCTCCTTTGATAAATTCTTCGGCATTCATGATCCTTTCCAGGAATTGCAGGTTGTTTTTAACCCCGGCAATGGTAAATTCTTTGAGGGCCCGCCTTGTTCTTTCCAGGGAGTCGTTGCGGTCGCGGCCCCAAACAATCAGCTTGGCAATCAGGGGGTCATAAAACAGGGGGATTTCAAATCCTTCATATATATAGCCGTCAACCCTCACACCCACTCCATAGGGAATTCCAATGTGGGTAACTACTCCCGGGGCAGGCATAAAGTTGTTTTCAGGATCTTCTGCATATACCCTGCATTCGATGGCATGGCCGTTCTGTTTGAGTTCGTCCTGTCTCAGGGAAAGTTCCCACCCGTTGGCGATGTGGATTTGTTCCTTAACCAGGTCCACGCCTACCACTCTTTCGGTAATGGGATGCTCTACCTGAAGGCGGGTGTTCATTTCCAGGAAATAGTAGTTCAGGTCTTTGTCTACGATAAATTCTATGGTTCCTGCCCCTTCATAGTTAACGGCCCTGGCTGCAGCCACGGCATGGTCGCCCATTTCCCTGCGTTTTTCCCCGGTAAGGATAGGAGAGGGGGTTTCTTCAATGATCTTTTGATGCCGGCGTTGCACCGAGCACTCCCGCTCAAAAAGATGGATCACATTGCCATGCTGGTCGGCCAGGATTTGAAACTCGATATGGTGCGGAGATTCGATATATTTTTCAATAAAAACCGAATCATCACCAAAAGCGGTTTTGGCTTCTGAACGGGCGGCCCTTAGGCTGCTTTTTACTTCTTTGGGTTTTTTTACCAGCCGCATCCCTTTACCCCCTCCGCCTGCAGAGGCCTTGATCATTACCGGCAATCCAATGTCTTCAATGATCTTCAGGGCTTCTTCCTCCGAGCTGATCTTCCCGGGAGTGCCGGGAACAACCGGAACTCCCGCATTGGTCATAATCTTGCGGGCAGTGATCTTTTCTCCCATCTGCGAAATGGCATATTCAGAAGGCCCGATAAAAATGATTCCCTCTTTTTTGCACCTGGCTGAAAAAGCCGGGTTTTCCGACAAAAACCCGTAGCCGGGATGAATGGCATCGACTTTGGAGGCTTTGGCAGCCTTAATAATGTTTTCAATGTTAAGATAAGAGTCTGACGAAGGGGAGGGGCCAATGTGGTGAGCTTCATCTGCATACAAAACATGCATGGCTTTGCGGTCGGCATCAGAATAGACCGCAACGGTACGGATGCCCATTTCACGACACGACCTGATAATTCTTACTGCGATCTCGCCGCGATTGGCAACCAATACTTTTTTTATCATCTTTTGCTGGTTTGGTTTAAACCTGTTTTAATCTAAAATTAACAAAGATTTGGCAATTTTGGTTTAAATGTGTTTTTTTTATTTTTATTTTCCTGCCGGATATTGGCATTTTTGCCATTTTGGCATGGTTAATTTTTTGGCAGAATATTTGTTAAATGCAGAAATAAAAATATATCCATATAATAAATAAAACAATTCAGATTTATGTTAACAGAAATAAAACAGGAAGCTTTTGAGCGCGAGCTCCAGGAAAATGAAAATGTGGTATTGGATTTTTACTCCACCGAATGCCCTCCTTGCGAGGCCCTTGCCCCGAAATTTGAAAGCCTTGCAGGGCTTTATGGAAAGGACATTCGGTTTTTGAAGATTTTTCGGCAGGAAAACCGTGAACTGGCCGAAAAACTTGGAGTGATGTCTTCACCCACATTGTTGTTTTTCAAAAACGGCAAGCAGGTTGGGGAAGTTTTGCGGGGAGGCATTCACCGTTCCCATATTATGAAAAACCTGGATGCCATGCTGCCTGAAGAGCGTGTGAAGCAGATCCATCAGGATATCAGGCCGGAGGTTACCGAAACGGAAGTTGTGGTATTGGGCGGGGGGCCGGGAGGTATGGCAGCAGCCATTTATCTTGCCCAGGCCAAAGTGGATACCATTTTGGTGGATACGGCATTGCCGGGAGGACAGGTGTCTACCACCCACCAGGTGAGCAATTATCCCGGTTTTGTTGATCCACAGCCCGGCTTTATGCTTGCCCACTATATGGCTGAGCAGGTAAAAGCAGCCGGAGCAAATTTAAAGGTGGCAGTAGAGGTAAATAAAGTAGATCTGAAAAACAAAGAAGTGCTTATTGATGGTCATCACACCATCCGGGCCAAAAAAATCGTAATTTCAACCGGGGCCTCACCCCGTTATCTGAATGTTGAAGGAGAAAAAGAATTTTACGGGAAAGGCATTTCTTATTGTGCCACCTGTGATGCAAAGTATTTTCATGATAAAGAAGTGGTGATCATAGGGGGAGGGAATACTGCCGTGGAAGAGTCGGAGTTTATTTCCAAATTTGTTTCAAAGATCACCATGGTGCAACAATTGCCGCATTTAACCGCCAACCGGGCTGCCCAGGAAAAAGCCATGGCCGATCCAAAGATAAACGTGCTTTTTGAGCACGAGCCCAGGGGTTTTTACCGGGAAGGTGAGAAAATGAAAGTGATGGTAGAAGATCTGAAAACCGGAAAAACCAAAGAGCTTATCACCGACGGGGTGTTTGTTTTTGTAGGCATGAAACCCAACCTTGATCTGATCCACGAAAAGCTTGACACAGATGATTGGGGATATATCAAAACTGACGAGGAGATGCGCACCAATATTCAGGGGGTGTATGCCGTGGGAGACGTGATCAGCAAAAAATACCGGCAGATAACCACTGCCGTTGCCGATGGTACCATTGCCTCCATTGCCCTGGCCAAGGAGTTGAATTAAAGAATTGTTGAAAAAAACCTGGTTTTTGCCCTGTCCCGGGAGAGGTTCCGGATAGGGCAAATTCATTCATTGTGGTATGATTCGTTTCGCAGGATGGTGAAGGCACGATATAGCTGTTCCAGGAAAAATAACCGGATCATTTGATGGGAAAAAGTCATGGATGACAGGGAGATTTTTAGGGCTGCTTTTTTGTAAACCTCTTCAGAAAAACCCCATGGGCCACCAAACACGAAGAGCAGATTTTTTACGGAACGGTTCATTTGATTCTGAAGGAAACCCGAAAATTCAACCGATGAAAAACTACGACCTCTTTCATCCAGCAAAACCGGGAAATCACTTTTTTCCATATGGGCCAAAATGATCTCCCCTTCTTTTTGTTTCAATAGTGAAGGCTGCAGGCTGTTCCATTTCTTTGGGACGGGTATTTCAAGAACCTCCAGCGGAATGTAATGGGCAAGTCTTTTGCGGAAGATATCCATTCCATCTTTCAAATATTTTTCATCCGTCTTGCCAATAAAGAGCAGGGTGATTTTCATGCCAGAATTTTCAGTCAAAATTAAGTTTTCTGTTTCATCAAAAGAAGATTTCAGAATACAAAAATTGTAAAATGAAGTAATTCAATTAATTTTGTGTTAAATAATCCTGAATTGGTTAGCGGTTTTATTTTTTTAAAATCAACACTTTGGTTTGGTTTTTGCTATTTCTAAAAGATTGTTGTTTAATCTTTTAAAAGGTTACCCCATACTCCTGAAAATATTTAAGCCATGCTTTTTTCACCTGTACCTTTTTTCTCCCGTTTTCTGTTTTCCGGAACCGGCATCATAAGCCTGGTATTTGTATTTTTTCTTGCACTGGCCCCATCAAAAACCTATTCTCAGGATACCGATGCCCTGGCCAATGAAATTACCACGGCCATTGAGCAGGGTAGTGCCAGGGAGCTGGCCAGATTTTTCGGGCCCAATGTTGATCTTACCCTTCCCGGCAGCGAAGGGACCTTTAGCAAATCGCAGGCCGAAATGATTTTGCGTACCTTTTTCTCCCGCAATGTCCCTGAATCCTTTTCCACCAACCACCAGGGGTCCTCAAGAGACGGTTCGGTATATATTATTGGCACCTTAACCACACAAAACGAACAGTCTTTCCGCACCTACATCCTGATCAAAAGGGTTTCCGACAATTACTTTCT
>SLRE01000310.1 GCA_007131125.1 Bacteroidales bacterium
GTCATATTTTTCTGGTTTTGAAGGTAAATATTTAAATAAAATGCAGTTTATTTACGACCGGGATTTTATCAACAGATTATTGTTAATAAAATCGCCGATTTATCAGGTGTTTCCGTCTTTTTCGAAAAATTCTATGCCTTTGGTAAATAACTTTTCAAAGAAAGTACTTTTGTTTTTTCCGGATTTGGTTTCTCCGCCTTCTCTTCTAAACCTCTGGCGTTCGGTGTTTTGAAAGCCTTTGATCACCAAACCTATTCCGGTGGCATGCATTGGACTTCCAACTTCTCCTGCCGGTGACCTGGCAAGGTGCTCATTGGGGTAACCAATGCGGGTATCCATTCCGGTGATGAATTCGGTGAGCTGGGCTGCATGTTTTAACTGGCTTCCCCCTCCTGTCAGTACAATTCCGGCAATTAGCTTTTTCTCAAATCCGGAAGTCTTGATTTCGTAGTAAACATGCTCAATGATCTCCTCCATACGTGCCTGAATGATATGGGCCAGGTTGCGCAGTGATATTTCCTTAGGCTCCCGCCCTTTGAGGCCGGGAATGGAAACGATTTCCTCGTCTTTGTTTTCGCTGGCCAGGGCCGATCCGAAGGTCTTTTTCAGGGCTTCGGCCTGGGTACGGATGATGGAACAACCTTCCTTGATGTCGTCGGTAATTACGTTTCCTCCGAGGGGAATCACCGCGGTATGGCGAATGATATCATCCTGGAAGATGGCCAGGTCGGTAGTACCCCCGCCAATATCAACCAATACCACCCCGGCTTCTTTTTCTTCTTCGCTCAGCACGGCTTCTGCCGAGGCCAGGGGTTCGAGGATCATCTCCGATATTTCAAGCCCGCCTTTGGTAACGCACTTTTCAATGTTTTTGGCAGCGGCCACTTTCCCGGTAATAATGTGAAAGTTGGCTTCCAGGCAATTTCCCGACATCCCGATAGGGTGTCTTATGCCTTGCTGGTTATCGATAATAAACTCCTGGGGAATCACATGAATGATCTCTTCCCCGGGAGGAAGGGCCAGCTTAAACATGTTCTCGGTAAGATCCTGGATGTCTGTTTCTGCAATTTCCTCATCAATGGTATTACGCATTATGTTTCCCCTGTGCTGTAAACTGCGGATATGCTGGCCGGCAATGCCCACATTCACCACCTTTATCTCAACCCCCGAAGCATTGCTGGCTTCGGTAACGGCTTTTTGAATGGAGTCAACGGTATGCTGTATGTTTTCTACCACACCCCTGTTAACCCCAAGGGAATCGGCCCGGCCAAGGCCAAGGATTTCAACTTTCCCGTATTCGTTTTTTCGGCCTACAATACAGGCAATTTTGGTTGAACCAATATCCAATCCGACAATTATTTCTGAGGTTTCCATAACGATTTTATTTTGAACAAACTACCTGGTTACTAAATTTTACATTAATTCTGTTGTAATGGTACCAGCCCACCCGGGTCAGACCATTTTGATAAAAGATCATGAGTTTTCTGAACTTTTCTTCCATTTGGTCTATCCCGCCAAACTCAATTACATGAACTGCATTTTTCGGAATCAATTCAAATTCCCCGTTTGGCAAAACAGTTATATGGTCAATGAAAGCATTCCAAAACTTATGTTCGTTGATATAAGAAGCTAACTGGTAAAGATTTCGCATGGTTTTTTCTGATGCCGACACCTCTTCAGGTTTTTTCTCCTTGCTGAGGTTGGTTCCGGGGGAGTAGGGCAGGTGAATATTTCCTGTTGCAACCTTTACCCTTGCGGTATAATTAGAGTTCATGGGCAACAGCACACCCTCATGGTCAACATAATAGCTTTGGTTTTGCCTGTTGATTACCCTTAAAATGGGCTGGCGCTGGGATACGTTAACCCTGATCTCTCCGTCGATGGTGCGGTAAATATGAATATCTTCCGCATACGGGACTCCCTCCACAATGCTCCTGATGTTTTTTAACAGCCCGTTGTTTACTGCCCGTCCTTCAATTGTATCCAGCAGCCTGTAAATTTTATTTTTGAGTTCCCCGGCTGAGATAAAGTCATGTCCGCAGCTTTTATTCACATTTACCACAAATTTGCGACAGGGAATATTGTTATTGGATTCAACGGCAAATCCCAGCAGCAGAAACATTCCAACAGCCATGGCGATGATAAAGGCAATATGTGCGATTTTTTTCAACATCATGACATATAGCGGTTTTTAAGAAGTTCTACAATAGGTTGCTGAAACCGGTCAATATCTCCTGCTCCCATGGTAAGCAGGACTTCGGGTTGCATTTTTTCCACTTCTGTAAGCAATTCCTCCCTTTTCACCAGCTTTTTATTTTTTAAAGGGATTTTTTCGAGCAAGGCTTCAGAACTCACCCCTTCAATGGGCAATTCCCTTGCGGGATAGATATCCATTAAAATCAGTTCATCGAGCAATGCAAGGCTTTGGGCAAACTCTTTTTCAAGGTCTCTTGTGCGCGAAAAAAGATGGGGCTGAAAAATGCCGGTCAACTTTTTCCCGGGGAAAAGCTCTCTGGCAGCAGAAATTGCTGCTTTCAGCTCTTCCGGGTGATGGGCATAATCATCAATATATACAGTTTTTGAAGACCTGAAACACATTTCAAACCTGCGTTTCACTCCCAGAAACGAATTCAGTCCACGCGCAATATCTTTTTCGCCTGCTCCTCCAATCCATGCCAGCGCAGCGGCTGCCAGGGCATTTTCAACATTGTGCCTTCCGCCCGATCCCAGGGGGATGTTTTCCAGGTTAAGTTTTCCTGAGAAATCCACCACATATTTGCCTTCTTCCACCCGTATGTCAGAAGTTGTAAAATCAGCGGGTTCCGAAAGGTGGTAATGCATAAGCTTTCCTTGAAACTCTTTGGGCTCCTTTAATCCTTTTTTCAGAACCAGGGTTCCCCCGGGTTTTATTTTTCCGGCAAAAAGAGAGAAAGACTCCTGCAGGTGCGACTCCGATTTGTAAATGTCAAGGTGGTCGGCATCCATAGAGGTAATCAATGCCAGGTCGGGGTTAAGATGAAGGAATGAGCGGTCGTATTCATCGGCTTCGATTACCATCCAGCGCGGGTTGGATGACCCAAGATAGTTGCTGTTGTAATTGGTAAGGATGCCACCCAAAAATGCTGCACAGGGAATGTCGGCAGTTTTAAGGATATGGGCTGTCATGGCACTTACCGTGGTTTTGCCATGGGTGCCTGCCACTGCAATGGTTGGAGTTCCCCGGGAAATCATTCCCAGAACTTCGGCCCGCTTTTTCATTGGAACTTCCCGGCATGAAAGATGCCTGAACATTTTTGTCGAAGCAGGAACCGCCGGTGTATATATGACCAGTTGCACGGAGGCGGGCACCAGGGCAGGGTCGTCTTCGTAATGCACGATAATGCCCTCTTCCTGAAGTTGCCTTGTGAGGGGGGAGGGTGTTTTGTCGTAGCCGCTTACACTTACTCCACGGGTATAAAAATACCTTGCAAGGGCGCTCATTCCAATGCCCCCTATGCCTAAAAAGTAAATATTTTTTATACCCTCAATATTCATCATTACTACTTCATTATTATTCAGTTTACAAGGCTCAAAACCACGCCTGCAATTTTATCTGCAGCATCGCGGTAAGACAGTCCCGCCATTTTTTCCCTGAAGCGATGCTTTTTCTCTTCATCATGGATCAGGTCCATCACCACCGGACCCAGTTGCTCGGGAACTTCCCGGTCGTGAATCAGGATGGCCGCATGGTGATTTACCAGGGCCATGGCATTTTTTGTTTGATGATCCTCGGCTGCAGAAGGCAATGGCACCAGCACTGCCGGTTTTTTTACCGCACAGATTTCCGAAACGGCAATGGCACCAGCCCGGCTAATCACCACATCACTTACCGCATATGCATAATCCATACGGTCAATAAATTCTTTTACGCAAACCCCGAATTTTTCCAAACCCCTGGTTTGTTCCAGGGCAGTTTGAAAATAAGGGGTTCCGGTTTGCCATATTACCTGTATGTCGTTAAACAAAAACAGCCTCAGGTTGGCACTTAAGCCCTGGTTGATCGACCTTGCCCCCTGGCTTCCGCCGGTAACCAGCAAAATGGGCTTATCGGCTGACAGCCCGAAAAACTCAAGCCCTTTTTCATACTTCCCTTCCAGATTGACGATATCCTGCCGGACCGGATTTCCGGTAAGAAAAATTTTTGATTTCGGGAAAAACCGGTCCATTCCTTCATAAGCCACGCAAATTTTATCGGCTTTTTTTCCAAGGATGCGGTTGGTAAGCCCCGGGTAAGAATTTTGTTCCTGGATGAGGGTGGGCACCTTTTGCTTTGTAGCCGCCCTGACCAGTGGTGCACTGGCATATCCGCCCACCCCGATCACCACATCGGGTTTAAACCTTTTGACGATATTTTTTGCTCTGATCATGCTGTCAATCAGTTTAAAAGGCAACACAAAGTTTTTCCAGGTCAGCCTGCGCTGAAACCCGGCAATATTCAGGCCGATGATATGAAAACCGGCAGCAGGCACCTTTTTCATTTCCATACGTCCTTTGGCTCCGACAAAAAGTATTTTTGCGTTGTATACTTTCTTTTTCAGTGCCAGGGCAATGGCAATGGCCGGGAAAACGTGTCCCCCGGTACCTCCACCGGCTATTATCACCCTGATTGGCTCAGGCTGTTGCGAGTTTGTTGCCATGTTCCTGGTCTTCTTCAATTTTTCTGCTAACACTTAAAATAATTCCTATTGCCAGGCTGGTAAACCAAAGGGAGGTTCCTCCCATACTTACCAGCGGCAGGGGCTGACCTGTAACCGGGAGCAGGTTGACCGCCACGGCCATGTTTACCATGGCCTGGAAAACCAGACTGAAACTAAGTCCTGCGGCCAGCAATGCCCCGAAGGTTCCGGGGCTTTTGTGGGCAATACGCACCCCACGGTACAATAACATCAGGTATAACATCAGTACTACAAATCCGCCCACAAGCCCATATTCCTCTACTATAATGGCATAGATGAAATCGGAATATGCATGGGGCAGGAAGTTCCTTTGTGTTGAATTTCCGGGCAGTTTACCAAAGATGCCACCGGTTGCAATGGCAATTTTTGCCTGGTCTGCCTGGTATGTATCGCTGTTCTCTTTATTCAGGTGGGTGTCTATCCTGTTTTTCCAGGTATGCA
>SLRE01000274.1 GCA_007131125.1 Bacteroidales bacterium
CCTGCTATCCCTAAATAAATAAAAGCCGACAGGTATTCGGCAAAGATAAGCCTTCCTATTCCGAACAGGGTAAACAGCACCATAAAACAACCACTCACATAACTGACAAACAGCTGACGGTAACCGGTATCTCCTTTTACATGGGGCATTTCACTGGCAATAGACTTCCATCCGGGTCCTCCGGGATGTACTTTTTCATAAAATTCTTTCAGTTTTACCTCAGTGGTAGGTTTGGTGAGGAAGGTAACCGTAAGCCAAACAAGGGTAGACCATGCCACAATAATGATAAGGATGCTCTCATAAGCCATTTGGTAACGAAACACCAGGATAGGATAAATGGCATAAGGAGCCGACATGGCGGCAATTTCCGACCAGGCATTGATGCGCCACCAAAACCACCTCAAGAGCAACACCAGACCTATACCCCCGCTGCAGGCCAGTATAAACCGCCAGGCATCACTGATCATCTCAAACTGTGTGGTCACCACAAGAGAGAACAGCATCAACAGGAAGGTGGTAACCCTTGACACCTTCACATAATATTTTTCACTGGCACCCGGCTTAACAAACGGGCGATACAGATCGTTGATGATATAAGAGGTACCCCATACGGTTTGTGAAGCCATGGTAGACATATAAGCCGCAAAAAAGGCTGCCAGTAGCAAACCCAGCAGTCCCGTGGGAAGCAGGTCGCGGATTACCATTACATAAGTGGCACCTTTGTCGGTAGCATCGGGATACATGACCAGGGCAGCCAGGGCCACGATAATCCAGGGCCAGGGCCTGATGGCAAAGTGAGCCACCTGAAACCAAAGGGTTGCCAGTAAAGAATGTTTTTCATCTTTGGCCGACATCATGCGCTGGGCAACATAACCTCCGCCACCGGGCTCTGCACCCGGATACCAGCTGGCCCACCATTGTACTCCCAGATAGGCCACCAGGGCCACAACACTCATTTTCAACAGCCCGGTACCGGTTTCAACCGCATTGGCCGCCTCCCCTTCCACAACAGGGAAAAAATCAAAAACCCATCCCACATCGGCAAGCTCCGTCTTAAGGCCGGTTACTCCGCCCACATGGTCAAGCGCAATAAAGGCAAGGATAATGCTACCACCCATGGCTATTACAA
This sequence comes from Bacteroidales bacterium, assembly GCA_007131125.1. Classification (GTDB taxonomy): domain Bacteria; phylum Bacteroidota; class Bacteroidia; order Bacteroidales; family UBA7960; genus PUML01. Next base: position 1,130 of record SLRE01000274.1, read on the forward strand.
ACTGAAAGGTATCGGTTATGGAAACTCCCCAAAGTCCGGAAAGGGCCGAATAAAGCGCCACAAAACCCATCATTAACCCCACAATCATCAGGTGTGAACTGAAGGTAACCCCAAGAAAGGTTACATGACTATGCCCGAATAATGTAAGCTCAGGAAACATCACCTGCAAAATTTTGACCATGGCCAGGTTAACCCATGCCATGACGATGGCATTCATAAACAAACCGATATACACGGCCCGAAAACCCCTTAAAAATTTTGCCGGCCTGCCCGAATACCTGATGGAAACAAATTCGGTATCGGTCATGATATTGGAACGCCGCCACAGACGGGCGAAAAAGAATACGGTAAGCATTCCACCAAAAAGCATATTCCACCATAGCCAGTTGCCGCTGATCCCGCTTTGGGCAACCAACTCAGTTACCGCAAGCGGAGTATCGGCTGCAAAAGTGGTGGCCACCATACTGGTACCGGCCACATACCAGGGCAGGTTGCGCCCGGTAAGGAAAAAGTCGCTGGTACTCTTGCCCGCCCTTTTGGACATGTAAATCCCAATGCCAATGCTTACAAGCAAAAACAGTACAATGATGGCCCAGTCAATAAAGTGTATATGCATGAGAGAAAAATTAATTTCCGGATAAAAGAATTGCAGTACACAACCCCCTGCATGCTGAAAAACATGCAAATATAAAAAACTTCTTTAGCTGAAACATGCACGATCTGCTTTTTCAACCAGTCAGTTTAATTTTTTGGTGGAAAGAAAGTTAAGTTTTATTGGCATTTTATTGAAAAAATGAATTTTGTTTATATTTTTGCAGGGTAAGTTGTTAATTTTCATTTCACAAACAAAACTATTTCACCCCAAAAACCATCACCATGAAAAATTTATCCCTTTTGCTGATCAGCGGATTATTTTTGTTCTTTCTTCAATCCTGCGGAGGAGTCTCTCAAGGCAACGGAAATGATGAAACCAGGATGAACGTGGAAGAATTTCTCTCCCACCTGGATATTTCAATTTTTGAAGGATCAGAGATCATCAGTACCGAATCCGACGAAATCAAAACCTTTGTCCCTGCCGAAACTGCCAGCCCGGAGGAAATAATGGGTTACTACATCCCGAAAGTGGAAGAAGCTTTAACCGACAGAGACCCATGGGTAAGGCAAATAAAAGCTGCCACCACCATCCAATACCGCAGAGGATATACCGGTTGGAACTTTGGCATTATTTTAAACCCTGAGAAAAGGGATGGAGGCTATGAAGTAAGCATCATTTACAACAGGCTTTAATTTTTCAGAAAACCCAATAACCATCATTTATTCACTCCCCAAAAATTTTTAATTATGAAAAAAACTTTGATTTTATTATTGGCCGGAATTTTCTCTCTTCCTTTTTACTCATGTGGCCCGGGTGCCGGTAACGGTAACGGAACCGGAAACGGAGAACTGGAAGAAAAAGAAAAAAAAGGTCCCGAACTCGTGGTGATGCTGGAAGGCGAAGCCATGGAATTTGCAGAAGTAAACGTTAACTATGATGATATGTTTGAAGAAACTATCTCCATTAACGCTGTTGAGACCCTGGAAGGAGAAGAAGTAGGTGGCATGACAATTATGGAAGTCTCCTTCACGCTTTCATTCGAAGGCAGAGAAAACGGTGAATGGAGATACCAAAGTTTGAGCATGGATGGGTATTCCACAGAATGGTTAAACGCGGAAATAAGCAACCTTCAAATGGGTAGCGGTACGTGGGGACCAGTTGTGGAGTCACTAGAGGGAACGTTTGAAGCGGAGGTCAGAAGGCTTGAAAACCACAGACCTACCGGTGACCCCTTAAAAGTGACCGGAAGTTTCAGGAAGTAAAAAACAAAACCATTTGATCTTTCAAACCGGGCGGGTTTTTACCTGCCCGGTTTTTTTTATTTGGTCGCTTTTTCAACACATTTTTTTTGTCAATTTCTTAATCCTGTAAAATGCGGTATTAAATCAAAAACTATTAGTTTAGTGCAAAAATCAAACGAAATGAAACATCACCATCACGTTATTTCCCAATCCGGTATCATGAATCCTGTCATTATCCTGCTTTGGGTTTTCCTTTTCCTGCCCATGGGCAAAATCAGCCTGTATGCCAATGAATTGCGTTTTACGGTAATCCATACTTCCGATGAGCATTCCAATCTGCTGCCCCTGCCCCTTTCTGATCATCATGAAAGCAAGCCCAACCCCGCCCTTGGGGGCTTTGCCCGGCTTGGGGGACTGATTCAGCAAACCCGTGATAAAAAAGGCGAAGAGTCGTTGCTGGTGCTGTCATCCGGAGATTTTATCGGGGGCTCTCCATTTGCATGGCTCATCCTGGAAGGGTATGCCCCGGAAATCAGGCTGATGAAAGAAATTGGCTACCATGGCCTAACCATTGGCAATCATGAGTTTGATTACGGGCCCGAAATTCTGGCTTCTTACCTGGAAAAGGCAGGCTACCCATCAGCAAAGGATCGCTTGCCTTTATTGGCTTCCAACCTGGTTATTCCACCCGCTCATCCCCTGCAGGCGGCCGGTTTGAAAAAATATCAGCAGATAAAACTGGACAACGGCTTAAACATCGGGCTGATAGGCCTGCTTGGTACCACTGCCTTCTCACTGGCTCCACTGGCCGAGCCCGTTTCCATCGTTGATCCTGTTGAAGCAGCCAGAGAACAGGTGGAAATCCTGAAAGAAAAAGGTGCAGATGTTATCATTGCACTCACACATTCAGGTTACAGGGAAGACCTTGAACTTGCAAATGCCGTTGACGGCATAGACATTTTGCTCGGCGGTCATGACCATTATCTTACCCCACACCCGGAAACCCATAACGGCACCATTGTGGTGCACAGTGGCAAATACCTTGAAAGTGCCGGCATGTTTGAGTTTTCATATAATACCGATACTTCGGTGCTAAAGCTTGAAAATGAGAACAACCAAACCCCTTACCACATAAGACTGGATCATACCATCCCGAAATGTGAAAACATTGCAGCACTGGTAGAAAATTACGGCAAAAAACTGAATGCCTTCCTGGATGACTTTACAGATGGGCTTATCGGGGATTATGAAAAAACCCTTATGCTCAGTGGCTTCCCCCTGAAATCCGGCAAACGTTTCCAGGAAACCTCCGTGGGCAATTTTTTAACGGACGCCATGCGATACACTGCGGAGGAGGTAACGGGAAGTCCGGTGGATATCGCCTTTCAGGCCAACGGCATGATCCGGGGAGATATCATTCCGGGAAGTATGGAGTGGTCCGAAGGAGCGGTTACTTTCCTCGACCTGGCATCGGTTGCAGGGCTGGGCTCCGGCCCGGATCAACGGCCGGGTTATCCAATGGTTTCCTTTTACCTGAACGCAGCAGAAGTAAAAAACTTCCTGGAAATCGCTTCCTTGCTGCCCCGCTTTCTGGGCGACAACTATTTTCTGCAGTTTTCAGGACTGAAATATACAATAGATCCCGGGAAAGTATTCTGGCTCACCGTCCCCTTCATAAACCAGCCCGTTCCTGCCTACCGCTCTGTGCAGGAAATTAAACTTTTTTCAGGCATGGACCCGGGCCAGGCAACCGATTTTCATATTCCCAACCCACAGGATGAAGAAACCCTATATCACCTGGTATCCGACCATTACCTGACCTCATTCCTGCCAATGGTGGGAGAACTGCTGCCCCGCCTGCAACTGGAACTGAAAGATAAGCAGGGAAACCCTCTCCAGATTGATGAAACCATTATCCGGCAAAACGAAAGGGAATTAAAGGTATGGGAAGCCTTAACCCGTTATGCCATGTCTTTTGACCCGGATGAAAATGGAGTTCCGGTATTGCCTGAAAGCTATAAAACAACCCAGGGCAGAATAATTGAGGAAGCTGGAATTCCCCTTGCGGTTTGGTCATACACCCTTTTGGTGGTGTTGCTTGCCGGCATTTTCCTCCTGGTAAGAAGGCTGCTCAGGGCAGGAAAAAAGCACTGATTGTTGCGACAAATTATTTGTTTTGTTTGTC
>SLRE01000052.1 GCA_007131125.1 Bacteroidales bacterium
ACATCCCCATAATTGAAGACCCGCCGGGCATTGCCTCCCGCTGCGCCGTTTTTGCCAAAAGCGACCTGATTCACCGGCAGCAGCAGGGCTACAGCATCGACCAGCTCTGGAACGGCCTAGTAAAAGGCCTGGCCGAATCGGCCTACTCCACCCTTTTCAGGGGAAAGACCATACAACACGATGTTTTTCTCATCGGCGGGCTGGCCAACAACAAAATTTTTCTGCATTTTTTCAGGAAGCTTCTCAACAACCGACGGCTTGTCGTTGCCGGAAAGCCCGATTTCTTCTGGACGGAATCCCTGGTTAAGTACCTGTCAACTGCACCTGTGCTTCCACAAACCAACGGTCAGGAAAAAGCAGTCCCAAAAGTTTCATTTGAAAAGGAGTTATCTTTTGAGGGGGCTACCGAAAAAACCCATCGCCACCACCTTGATGCGCACGGCAACGAAGTGGACATATGGCATCTTGAAAAGGGAAAGCATTACGAGGTGTTTACAGGGCTGGATGTAGGCTCCACCAGCACCAAGATGGCCCTGGTGGATGCAGACGGGAAAATCCTGGCAGGACTTTACACCCGCACACGCGGAAAACCTGTTGACGCCTTTAAAGGCCTGCTGGAAGGCCTGGTAACTTTGGAGCAACAGGAATCGGTGCGCTTTTCGGTAAAAGGCTTCGGTACCACAGGAAGCGGACGCAACCTGCTCGGCCATTTTGCAGGGGCCGACCTGGTAAAGAACGAAATTACCGCCCACCTTAAAGGGGCCATAAAGGAGTTTCCCGAAGTAAAAACCATTTTCGAGATAGGGGGGCAGGACTCCAAATACATTTTGGTGGAAAACGGCTGGATGAAGGATGCCAACATGAACTATGTATGTGCCGCCGGTACCGGCTCTTTCCTGGAAGAGCAGGCCAAAAACCTAAACATAGCCCTTGACGACATTCCGGCCTTTTGCAAAGGAGCCAAACCACCCATTTCCAACGACCGCTGCACGGTGTTTATGGAACAGGATGCCAACCAGCTGCTGGCAAAGGGGTTTACCAAAAACCAGGTGATGGCATCCATCCTTTATTCGGTATGCAAAAACTACCTGAACCGTGTGGTGCATAACCGCCCTGTAAGAGAACCCGTTCTTTTTCTTGGTGCCACCGCCAAAAACCGCGGCCTGGTAGAAGCCTTTGAAAATGTGATTGGAGAAAAAGTTCACACATCCCAATACAGCCACATTATGGGCGCCATCGGTATGGCCGAAATGCTGAGAAACCAGCCTCCGGATAAAACCGGGTTTAAAGGCATTTCCCTGAGGCACCGGCAAATCAGCCTGAACGAAGAACAATGCGAACTTTGCAACAACCATTGCCGCATTACCAATATGCAGGTGGAGGGGGAGGAAAAATCCGTTTCGTGGGGCTATATGTGCGGAAAAGAGCCTGAAGAAGAAAACGCAAAAGAAAATCCTGGCCTGGAAGGCGTTAAACATCTCGGAAAAGCCATTCATAGCCGGCCCGTTTTAAAAGAACCGGCTACCACCGTTTATTTTCCAAGGGGACTGCAGTATTTTTCCTACAACCCTTTCTGGCAGCATTTTTTTAAAGAACTAAACATCAGACTGCAGCCCACACCGGTTTCCAATGGGCAGATCCTTTCCCTGTCCCGTTCTTATGCACTGACTGACTTTTGCTTCCCCCTTAAGCTGGCCATAGGCCATGTAATGTATGCCCTGAAAAATTCCGAAGGCCCCATCCTGGCTCCATTCCACATACAGGATGCAGCTAACCCCAAAGCGGCAAACTCCTACTTTTGCCCTTTATCCCAGGCTTTCCCATCCATCCTGAAAAGCACCTTCGGCTACAACGACCTCTCAACATCTAACCTGCTCAGCCCTTTGGTCGATTTTTCCAAAGATGCTGAATACAACACCATGCAACTGGAAGCCTCCTTTGGGGAAGCCCTGAACATCTCCCGCAAAAAAATCAGGGAAGCATACAGCATTGCCTTGGAAAAAGACCGGGAAGTGAAAAGCAACCTGAGGTTAACCGGAAAAGCCTTTATTGAGAAAAAAAGCAGGGTGCAAAAACCGAAGTTCGTAATTCTCGGGAGGGGCTATAACATCCTTGACAATACCCTGAATCTTGGCATCCTTTCTTCCATTGCCCGTTACGGATACGACATCATCCCCATGGATATACTGCCCCTGGAACGTAAAGACATGCCGGAAGGATACCATGACATGTATTGGTCCTACGGGCAAAAAATTATTATGGCAGCACATTACATGGCTGAAAAAGAAGACCTTTACCCGGTTTTTCTGACCAACTTCAGCTGCGGGCCTGACTCATTTCTGTTGAGTGCTTTTGAACAGATCCTGAAAGAAAAACCCTACCTGATCCTTGAGCTGGATGAACATGGAGGGGATGCCGGCTACCTGACCAGGCTGGAAGCATTTTTCGACCGGGTGGAGCATCATTACGGCCATAATTCCAAACCCCGGGCGGTGGCGCAGCCTCCCTCCAATATCGAACCCCGCCTTGCCAACTACAGGGTATACATTCCACCCATGCATCCTTATGGTTCCCGCCTGATGAGTGCTGCCATCAGGGCATATGGCATCGATGCCGTGGCCCTGACCAAAGAAGACCAGGAAACCTTTGCCCTGGGCAGAAAATATGTGAGGGGTTCGGAATGCATGCCTGCCGCTTCTACCATTGGGGCTTTCCTGCACCGGATATCGCAGGATAAAGAAAACCTTTCCGGCACCCCTGCCCTCTTCATGCCCTGCACCAGCGGGCCATGCCGCTTTGGGCAATACGCCCGGCTTCACGACCAGATCCTGCAAAAGCTAAACATAAACGCAAAAATCATCTCCCCGAACTCCGACGACAATTACGAAGACATCAAAGGCGGCATGCGGGTGCAAATCCTGAAAGGACTCATTGCAGCCGATGTACTTTTTAAAGTGGGTTGCAGGATGCGCCCCTACGAAAAAGAAAAAGGAAGCGTAGACAGACTCCTGGAGCAGGCCCTGTCAGACCTGGAAAAAGTGCTGGAACAAAAAGGCAGGGTAAGCGGGGTTTTGAAAAAGCTTAACCACCGCTTACAATCAGTTCCCCTTTCGGACGGGCAAAAACCACTGGTGGGCGTGGTTGGGGAGATTTATGTGAGAAACTCTCCATTTTCCAATTCCGAACTGGTAAAAAGCATTGAAGCCAACGGAGGAGAAGCCTGGGTGGCACCCATGATGGAGTGGATGCATTATGCAGCAGAAATGAAGGTCAGTGAAAATTTTATGGACATGCTGACCAACAACATCTCCACAGGCATAACCCACCTGATAGACAAGAGATATCACGGCATCTTCCGAAAGTTAATCTCCGACCGGAAAGAGCCTCCCATCAGGGAAGTTATAGTTCAGGGGAAAAAACACATTCCCCCTGAAGTGGAAGGGGAGTCTATCCTTACCATAGGCCGGGCCATAGGTTTTTTCAGGCAAAATGCCTCCCTGGTGGTGAACGTATCTCCCTTTGGGTGTATGCCCGGATCCATCAGCAGTTCGGTGCTGAGAAACGTTTCCAAAGAATACAACACCCCGGTGGTTTCTGTTTTTTATGATGGGGAAACAGATTTTTCCGACCTGCTTGCAACTTATATCCAAAATGCTACGTAAATTTGCCTGAAATCTCAAACAGACAACCCATGATGCTTTTTCCCAAAAGACTTTTGTTGCTCCCCTTTTTGCTATTCCTTGCTTTCATCTTTACAGCCTGCCCCGACGACAAATGCCCCGAAGGAGTCAATGCCGTTCTTAAAGATTATACCGGTTTGAGCGGCTGCCATTGGGTGCTGGAGCTGGAAAATGGTGATAAGCTTGAACCCGTCAACCTGCACGAACTGGATTTTGAACCGGAGGACGGAATGCCCGTAAAAGTTGAATATACCGAAGCACAGGAAATGATGAGCATTTGTATGGTCGGAAAAATGGTGGAGATTCAATGCATTACCAAAAGATAAAATCCTTCTTTTAATCCAAAACATGCTTCAACAAATAAAACTTGCCTAAATGTTTAAGTTTATGTATTTTAGCAGGTTGAAAATTGATAAACAAAATAAACCAAACCAAAGTTAAACCCAAAAAAAAATCACAATGAGAAAGTATTGGCTTTTATTGATGGTACCCGTGCTGTTTATGGCATCATGTGAAGTTGCAGAGCGCGAGAATCCATTTTTTACGGAGTACGAAACCCCCTTTGGTGTTCCTCCATTTGACGAAATAAGGAACGAACACTTTAAACCGGCCATTGAAGAGGGAATGCGTCAGCAGAAAGTTGAGATTGAAGCCATCATCAACAATCCCGAAGAACCCACTTTTGAAAACACCATTGAAGCCCTTGAATATTCCGGTGGTCTGCTAAACAGTGTGTTGCGGGTTTTTTACAACTTCAATTCGGCCCTTACCAGCCCGGAGATCCAGGAAATAGCCAACGAAATGGCACCCGAACTTTCCGCCCATTCTGATGATATCAGACTGAACCTTGACCTTTTCGACCGTGTCAATGCCGTTTATGAGCAGAAGGATGAGCTGGACCTGAACCCGGAGCAAATGCGTCTGCTTACCGAAACCCATAAAGGTTTTGTTCGCAGTGGTGCCGCCCTTCCTGAAGAAAAACAGGAGCGCCTTCGCGAGATCAATTCCCGTCTTTCTACCCTTACCCTCCGCTTTGGGCAAAATGTACTTGGAGAAACCAATACTTTTCAATTGGTGATCGATAACGAAGAAGACCTTGCAGGGCTTCCACAGTCATCCATTGAAGATGCTGCCGATCTGGCTGCTTCCGAAGGCAAGGAAGGCAAGTGGATCTTTACCCTTCACAACCCAAGCGTGATGCCCTTCCTATACAATGCCGACAACCGTGAACTGCGCGAAAAAATGCAGCAGGCTTATATCAATCGCGGCAACAACGACAACGAATTCGACAACAAAAAGATCCTTGGGGAGATCGTAAACCTGCGCCTGGAAAGAGCCAATATGTTTGGTTATGACAACCATGCCAAATTTTCACTGGAAGAAACCATGGCAGGAGATGTTGAAACCGTGATGGATTTTATCAACGAGT
>SLRE01000321.1 GCA_007131125.1 Bacteroidales bacterium
CGGTGGCTCCGGCAATGGGTTCCTCGTTCAAAAACCACTGATAGGTGGTGGCAGGGGTGCTGAAAAGGGTGTCGCCTGAAAGGAAAATCCCGGGAGGTTCTATTATACAATCCTGCATAAACGTAATGCGGGGGGAGGTTTGCAGGGAGTCGGAAAAAGGCTCCCATTGGTCGCAATCGTCTTTGAGAAAATAATCCAGCCAGGGGGTGGCAAAGTCGGCAGTGATCTGCTGTTGCTCTTCCCGGGTAAGGGTAATGTTTCCCGAGCTGCCCAGCTCGCCAAGGTTGCAGTTGAAATTAAAATTGGCAAAATAACAATGTCCTCCCCCGGTGATGCTCACATATGTCCGGGAAGAGGTGCCCAGGTTTTCATATATGGGAATTTGATGGGCGGATGCGGGGGTCACATCATCTGAGCTACCCGAAAATATCAAAGATGGGCCGTTGACCAACTGGGCTGCCTCAATGGCCGAGGGGTTGGTTTCGGCCGGAGCCAGTGCCAGCAAGGCATTGATGTTTTGATTGTAGCTTGCTGCCAGCACGGCTGCTCCTCCACCCATGGAGTGACCCATAACCGCTGTAAGCCCGTTCAGGTTTTGATAAAAAAAGGAGCCCTCTTCCTGTCCCTGGGCTTGTATGGTATCTGCCAGAAATGCCATGTCCAGGCCAAAGTCGTGGTGGCTTGGGCTGAAGCCCCCTTCGGTTCGCGGAAAGGCCATGATGTATCCCCGGGGAACAAAGTGGGTCCAGAGGTTTTCGTAAGCACTCCATGTCATTACAAAACCATGTCCGAAAATGAGAAGGGGAAAAGAGCCTTCTGCCATTTCTCCATTTTTCCCGTTCCCGTCAGCGGGATAGTAAATTTCCGTCAGTATCTGCCGATCGTCCCGATCAGGGTCAATAAAAGTTTCCTGAATGTGACCGATGGAGTAATCCTGGGCTGAAAGATCTTTTGACCCGGTTAACAGGATAAAAGTAGCAAGCAGAAAAAGGGCGGTTTTCGGGCTCATAAGGGCGGTTGTTTTGATAAATTTAACAAAAAAACAGATAAACATGTTTGGAATAAAATCCCGAAAAATTTGTTAATGATTCCGGTGCTTGCTAAATTTACAGTGCGATGGGCTTTGCAGGGTAGTTTTTTAAAATTAAAAAGGGATACAGACAATTGCCTCTTAAACGCTGGTTTGCTTTAAAAAAATGAGCCATGAGTTTTGCAGGACATGTAATGGATATGATCTCCCGCTACCAGCATAACCGGGCGATGGTAAAAAAGCGGCCAAGGCTAAAAGATATTCATGCGTTGTACAAACCGCATTCCAGGGAAGAGCATAGCGCGCTGACAACCCGGCCTTTAACGGATGAACAAATTATGAGGATCCAGGCCGAAGCAGGAAAATGGCGCAAAGCAAACCGCATCAACCTTTTTCTGGCCGGGATCGTTGCCCTGGCAATCACTGCCGTATTGGTGTTTTTGCTGATAAAGGCAGTGCTGCTGATTGGCAATTGAAACAAGGGCTTGCCCGGGTATGGCAAAAAATTATTCACAAAAAAAATTGGATATGAAACGAGAAAGTTTGTTTATCATTTTCATCCTGGCCGGCTTAGGACTAATGGCGCAGGATTTCCAGGTACCTGAAGTGCATCGCCTGGAAACAGAGGAGGATTTCCGTCAATATGAGCCTGATGTTTTGGAGGCCATAGAGTGGTTAAAGCAAACCCCTGTGCATCAGGACGAAGGCATCAGGCAGGAAGCCAACCGCTTTTTGTTGGAATGGCTGATGACCAATCCTTACCTGAGTATTTTCCTGCATGATAAAATTGTACCCTTCAGCGACGACCCGGAACTTTTGATGATATTTATGGGGGGATGGACCCGTTATGCCCTTGAGGCAAGGGACTTTGACAACGTTTACAAGGGAAATCTAAATGGAGTAAAGGCAGTTATTGATTTTTACCAGGCCAACCGCAATTATCTGGAAACCAACCGGCACATAGAAAACTTAATGGAGATGCAGGAAAAAGGGGAGCTCGAAGACTTTGTCCGGGAACACTCATGAAAAAACCACCGGCCTGAAACGCGCAGCAGTTGGGAATTATATACGGAATCCGATGACAAGGATGTCATCCACCTGTTCGAAGTGGGTTCCTTTCCAGTTTTCCAACTCGCTTTCCAGCAAGGTCTTCTGGTAAGAAAGGGTGTGCATGGAAATGTTTTCCAGCAGCTTAAAAAAACCGGCAGAAGTATATCTTGCGCCATGTTCTCCGCCAAACTGGTCAATAAACCCATCTGAGAAAATATATACCATATCCCCTGGGGAGGTCTTTATTTCCTTACAGGAAAACTTTTTATCCCCATCAGGGTTTTGCCCGAAATTCTGCCGTTCTCCCCTGAAAACCTCAAGTTTATTGCCCCTTACAATGGCTATGGAAGCATCGGCACCGGAAAACTGCAGGCTTTTTTCTTTCCTGTCAAAGATGCAAAATGAAACCTCCATCCCCTGCATGGCGCTTCTGCCTTCTTCTGAAACCAGCAGGCTGGTATTGAAACGGCGGGTTAGGTAATCCATATAATCGGCTGCGGTTTTCAGGCTGCTGCGGTGCAGGGATTCATTAAGGAAAGCCACTCCCAGCATGCTGAGCAATCCCCCGGCCACTCCATGTCCGGTGCAGTCGGCTGCTGCAATCAGTGATTTCCCGTTTTTGGATGAAACCCAGTAAAAATCTCCGCTTACAATGCTTTTGGGCCTGAAAAAGATAAAGCTGTTGCCTAAATGAGCATTCAAGTAATCTTCATCGGGGAAAAGAGAAGACTGTACCTTTTCGGCATACCGTATCCCGGCCAGAATCTCCTTGTTGGCTTTTTTCAGGGCATCGTTTTGCTTTTCAATTTGTATCTTCTGATCGAGCACCAGGTTGCTTTGCTTCTCCAGCTCATTGCGCTGCAAGCGGATCTCCTGGTTTTTTCGCTGGATCTCTTTGTTTTGCCTCTCCAGCTTTTGATTGGCATCCCTTATTTTGCGGTATTGGCGGTACTGAAAATATAAAAAAACCGAGCCCCCCAAAAGAATAAATATTACCAGGAGCAAAATGAAACGTTGCCGCTGGATTTCTGCCTGGCTTTGAACCAGTTGCAGCCTGCTTACCTCTTCTCTTTCCTGAAGCAATTCAATCTCCTGTTGTTTTTTCTCGGTTTGATAACGGGTTTCCAGTTCATAGATCACCCTTTTTCGTTCTATATCCTGAAGACTGTCATTCAATGTAATATAGTGGCTGGCATAATTATAAGCTGCAGCAATATCCCCGGATGCTTCTGCAGCCAGTTTCATTTGAAGATAAGAATTGACCTTGTTATCCAAAGCGTTGATCTCATAGGCTATTTCAAGGGATTTTCGTCCTTTCCGAAGGCTTTTTTGATAATCTCCCTTTAACCGATATATTCTTGACTGAACATTGTATATGGTGGAAAGGCTTTTCAGCGAACTGGTTTCTTCGGCAAGCACTCTTGCTTTTTCAGTCTTTTCAAGGGCTTTTTCGAAATCCTCCCAAGCCCCATAAACATAGGAAAGGTTTACATAAGTAAATGTGGCCTGGGCTTTCAGGCCATGAAGTAAAAACATCTCCAGGGCCTTATTGTAATAATCGTAAGCCTTATCCGGCTCATTCATTTTCAAATAAATGCCTCCCAGGGTTAAATCCGCACTGGCCACGTTTATTGGGTCGGCATGCTCTTCATAAATCTCTTTTGCCTGCAATAAATAATCCAGGGCCAGATCGGTTTCACCAAGCTCGTTGTAGCAAATGCTGATGTTGTTAAAGCAGGATCCCAGCATGAAATGGTTTTCTGTTTCTTCAAAATAGGGAATGGCCCTGTGATAATACTCAATAGCTTTGGAATAATTACCCAGATTGCGGTAAACAACCCCAAAGTTGTTATATACTGCGCTGATCCCTTCCTGGAAGTCTTGTTCCATAAAAATATCCAGTGCCTCCTGAAAATAATTCAGGGCGGTGGCTAAATTACCCCAACCACGGTATATGATGCCGATGTACCTTAGCAAGGTGCCTTTTTGTATATACAGTTTTTGGTGATCCATAGGGGTGGTTTCCAGAAAGTCAAGACCTTGCTGGTAAAATATGTAAGCGCTGTCGGGCTGGGTTTGATAATAAAGGTCACCCATTTCAATGAGCAACTTTACTTTGGTGGTATCTTCAGTGGCTTTTTCAAACTCCACCTTCAGACTGTCTAAACCGGCCTTTGCCTCAGGATGGGAAAAAATCAATAACGTAATCAATAAGAACGGGTAGAGTCTGGCCATCTTCAGCTTGGGTGTTTGAGGTTATCAAATTCCCTTTTTTGTTCAGCTAATTTATGAATTTTTTGGACAATCCGTGAAATTTTGTAAACGAGTTAAAAAGATTTGACAGCCAGGAAGATAAAGTCTGCAGTGTTTTGGTTTTTATTATAAAATGAAAAAAACCTAAGAAAAAAAGTTGCACATTGTGTCCGAAAAACCAATGGCCGGCAGGTAAAGCTTTTCCCTCAATGAAAAACGCTGCCTGGAAAAACTATTTCTTAAGCTTAATCTTCCAACTCACGGACACACCTTACCGAAAATCCGAAATCTTTGGTTCCGCTGTCTTTATAAAATCCTGTGAGGCTGTAGTATAGCAGGTAACCAAAAGCTTCGGAGGCATTGTTTTCGGTAGAAGTCCAGAAGTATCCTCCGGTACCAAAACCAATGGTACTTCCGTCGGCATTTTTTCGTCCGGCAGGGTATCCGGTAAATCCACTTTCGTTATTGGCTCCCGAGTTGGGGCTATTCCAGCGGGGATGATCCTGGGGGGCTGTGCGGGTGCTTTTCAGCTTGCCGCCGGCCAGGCTTACTCCTCCAAGATATTCGGTAAGCTGGCTCATTTCGGCATCGCTTGGAAGCCTCCAGCCTGCCGGGCAAACACCCTGCACCGTTCCCGGGTTGGAGTTGTCCGACGCTTCACCATTCATGGCGGCTTCCCAGGTGTAAAGCTTCCCGTAATGCTCAACCATATCGTCATCATTATTGGGGGAAGAAACTCCGCTGATGGGGGTTCCGTCGGAATAGTGAAGGGAGCGCAGGTTCTCGGAAAACCATTCCTTGGTGCCAATCACCACGGTTTCATAAACGTTTCCGTCATAATCTTCGGGGTTGCCGGGGTCATCCCCATTGTCATCGCAAGGGCCCCAAACCGGAACCCCGTTGCAAAAGGTAAGGGTCTGCCCGTGGCTGCCCTGTTCAATTACCACCCATTGTTCTCCGTCCCAGTACATCATATCTCCCGGCTGCTCTCCTTCCGGACGGTTGGTCAGGTCGTGGTAATCGCCGCTGAAGCTGTCAGCAGAGGTAAGTGCATGTAAAGCAAAAGGAACGCTCAGCAGCTGGGTTGTGCCCATGTTAATCCCATTAAGCGATATTTCAATAAAGTAATCTTCGGCAGCCCATTCAATTGCTTCCAGTGAATTTTCCGAGCCAATTCTGATATTTACCAGGCCGAACTCATTGGTCTGGGTTTGGTGGGTTTCTGAAAAAATTTCCTCCCCATCAGGGCTTCCCTTAAGAATAGCGATTTCAAGGGTTACATCTTCTGATGTGATTGCCTGCCCTGCCTCATCCCTGAGCACTGCCTGGTAATTAAACGCCATAGGGGTCTGTGCCTTCAGGCCGCATATAAAAAACAAAGCTGATAAAAAGAATAATGTAGTGGTCTTCATGTTAATAATTTGATTAACCCGGTCAGATGCCTGTCCTGCCCATTAGGGAGAAGTCCTCATGACATATTTTTCCCCTGTTTGTCTGGCCCTTTGGCATGGGTTGGTGCATCATTTTCCATTAAAAAAAAGGAGGGCGGGAAGTTGTCAGAATTTTTCCGGCCCTCCTGTACTTTATAATTATTGAATTCTAAAATCAGGCTCCCCCAATCTGCATTTCGGCGATGCGAACGGTAGGGGCTGTAAAGGAACGGTTCATATCCACATCGTCAGCAACCATGTCAATGCCTTTTAAGATGGTATCGGCACTTCCTGCAATGGTAAGGCCTTTAACGGGATGGACGATCTTGCCGTTTTCGATCCAGAAGCCGGATGCTCCCCCGCTGAAGTTGCCGTTTACAGGGTTGATGCCATAGCCGGTAACTCCTTTTAAAAGCAAGCCGCGTTGGGTGGAAGCAATGATCTCTTCCGGGCTGCTTTCTCCCGGGGCTACATAAAGGTTGTGGGTGCCAATGGAAGGCATGCTGGTAAATCCACCCCTTGAGGCATTCCCGGTGCTTTCCACTCCTGCCCTTTTGGCGGCAATGGTGTTGTATATAAAACTGCGCAATACGCCTGCTTCCACCAAGGTTCTTTTTTGGGTAGGAACGCCTTCTCCGTCAAAAGGCGTGCTGCCGGTTCCTCTGGGCCGGGTACCGTCATCGATGATGGTCAGCAGTTCCGAAGCAAATTGCTCATTCATTGAATCCCGCAAAAAGCTGGCACCCTGCAAAACCCGCTCTCCGTTGATGGCAGCAATTATGCCCCCGATCAATGAAGAGGCCACCACAGGGTCAAAGATCACTGCAGCCCGCTGTGTGGATACCATTTTGGTGTCTAGTAGCTCCCAGGCTTTGCGGGCAGCCGATTCTGCAATTTTTTCCAAAGATTCCAGGTCGGAAAAATAGCGGCGGGCACAGGATTCCCAGCCGGTATTTCTTTCTTCCCCTTTTTGTGCTACCACGCCTACGCCCAGGGAGCACATGCCCGACTTCAGGCTTTTATGAAGTCCATGAGAATTGGCAATGAAAATTTCTGTTTCCCGCTCTCCAAAAGATGCGCCTGAACTGTTGGTGATGCGCTCATCTTTCATGGCCAGGGATTCCAGCTCCAGGGCCATGTCAATCTTTTTCTCCATGGGCACTTTCCCGATTTCGGGATCGTACAACCCTTCTACCTTTTCATGGTCCTTTGCCCGGGGAAGTGTATTGTGGTCTTCGGGAGTTGTGAGTTTGGCAAAAGCAATGGCCCTTTCCAGGGTTTCATCCAGGGCTTTGTCGCTGAAATCATTGCAGTGGCTGAAACCCATGCTGCCGTTTACCAGAACCCTGAAACCTACTCCGCTGGATGCCGCTTCCTGTATGGTTTCAATGTCGGAATTGCGCACCCTGACAGAAAGATTTCTCCCGGTTTGAATATATACCTCGGCCGATTCTGCGCCTTTACGCAGGCTCCTCGATACAAGTTTATCTGCTAAATTTTTATAGTTCATTGTTTTTATTTTTTTGAAGCCGCCTGCTCTAATCACAGGGGCTTTCATGGCAAATTTGTTTGTTTTTTTTGTAACAGGATATGGCGGGCTTATGCCCGGCTTCCACCTACATTGATACCCCTGATACGCACGGTGGGCTGTCCTGCGGTTACCTCGGCGCTTTGTCCGCTCTTGCCGCAAATACCCGAGCCAAATTCCAGGTCATTGGCCACGGCATCAATATTGGAAATTACTTCCATGCAGGAACCTATCAGGGTAGCTCCTTTGATGGGCTGGGTTTTGCGACCGTTTTCAATGAGGTAAGCTTCCCGGCAGGTGAAGTTGAACATGCCCGTAACAGGGTTCACGCTTCCTCCGCTCAGGCTTTGCACATAAATGCCTTTTGGGGTATCGGCCAGGATGTCTTCAGGACTGTCCTTGCCGGCCTCAATAAAGGTGTTGGTCATCCTCGGAATGGGAATATGGCGGAACGACTCCCTGCGGCCGTTTCCGGTACGGGCCATATCCAGCTGGTTGGCGCTCAGGATGTCGGTCATGTAACCTTTTAGAACGCCTTTTTCGATGAGCACGTTGCGTCTGGCCTGTGTGCCTTCATCATCAAAGTTGATGGTACCCCGGTAATTGGGGATGGTGCCGTCGTCAACCATGGTAAACACATCAGAAGCAACTTTTTTTCCTACCTTTCCGGTAAAAGCCCCGATGCCTCTGGCAATATTGTCGGCTTCCAGGGGATGGCCAACAGCTTCATGGATGAGCACGCCTCCAAAGCCGTTTTCCATAACCACATCCATAATACCTGCGGGTGCATCTTCAGCATCCAGCATGGCAATGGCTTCCCGTGCAGCACTTTGGGCTACCGATTCGGGGCTATGCTCGTCAAACATTTCAAACCCGCTGTGGTAGCTGATACGCTCGCGTGCCATGTGACGGTTGTTGCCTTCTTCGCTCATGGTTTGTACGATAAAGAAAAGCAGGGGCAGCTCATCGCGAAGGTATAAACCCTCACTGTTGGCAATTACCCGGGCACGCACCTGGTCGTTGTAGTCAATGATAGCCATTTTTATTCTTGGATCGTAATCCAAAGCAGCCTGATCGGCTCTTTGCATGATCTCGATGCGGCGCGAATCTGCAATTTCTTCAAGGGGGTGCTTAACGGTAACAAAGGATTTGCGCTCTGCCGCGGCAATATCCACCGGGCTGATGCTTTTCCCGTTGCGGGCCACATAAGATGCCACTTCGGCGGCACGCATCAGGTTTTCTTCGGTGATCTCGTCGGTGTAGGCGTAACCGGTTTTGTCGCCGGAAATCACCCTAACACCGGCCCCCTGGCTGATGCCGTAAAGCCCGCTTTTAAATTTGGATTCTTCCATGGTGATCTGACGGGAGTTGCGGCTTTCCAGGTAAACATCTGCAAAGTCGCCCCCGTTGCGTAGCGCCCTGCCAATGACCTTGTTCAGGGTGCCCTTGTCCAAATCCAGGCCTGGAGTATAGCCTACAGCAGGACTACAGGATACCATGTGGGTTAACAGCGGGGGAGTGGCCGCAATGATCAGCCCTCCTTTTACGCCTAATTCAAGGAATTTTCTGCGCGAAATGCCTTGCGCTGAATTGTTATTACTCATAAGTGATGGTTTTAAAAAAAGGGTTTATTTTTGAGATCCCGCGCGCAAAGCTCAAAAAAAACCTTTTCGTCACGGGAAACCGGTTTTATGAAAAATTTTCGGCGCTAAAAATAGAAATTATTTTTTGAACCCCCCAAATCCCAGCAAATATTACAATAAATTTTATCTTTGCTTTCACTGCACTTTTAATATTTAACCAATTACCTGAGCCATGAGTAAACTTGATGCCAAAGTCCTGATCATTGACGATGATGAAGATGTGTTGCTGGCAGCGAAACTTTTCTTAAAAAAGCATATCAATACGGTGCATACCGACAAGGATCCGAACACCATCCCCCTGCACCTGAAAAATGAAAATTACGACCTCATTCTGCTGGACATGAATTTTTCGCGGGATGCAACCAGCGGCAAAGAGGGCTTCCATTGGCTGAACAAGATCCTGGAAATGGATCCCACCATTGCCGTGATCCTTATCACGGCCTATGGCGACATTGAGCTGGCAGTGCAGGGCATTAAGGAGGGAGCCACCAACTTTTTGCTGAAACCATGGGATAACAAAAAGCTTCTGGCAACCATCAGCACCACACTGGAAGTGCATCAGTCCAAAAAAGAACTTCAGGATCTTCGTTCCAAACAGAAATTCCTCATGGAGCAGGGCGACCAGCCTTACAGCCAGATCATAGGGGAGTCCAAAGCCATGATGGAAGTGCTGGCCACGGTGCAAAAAGTGGCTGCCACCGATGTGAACGTGCTGATCCTGGGCGAGAACGGAACCGGCAAAGAGGTCATTGCCAGGGCTATTCACCGGGCTTCCCGCCGCAAGGACGAGGTGTTTATCAGTGTCGACCTGGGAGCCATCAGCGAAACTTTATTTGAAAGCGAACTTTTTGGTTACAAAAAAGGGGCGTTTACCGATGCTAAGGAAGACCGGGCAGGAAGATTTGAGGCTGCCAACAAAGGCACCATTTTCCTTGATGAGATTGGCAACCTAAGTCATCCCCTGCAGTCGAAACTACTCAGTGTACTGCAAAACCGTAAGGTGGTGCGCCTGGGTTCGGTAAAGGAAATCCCGGTGGATGTGCGCCTGGTATGTGCCACCAATATGCCATTGTACCAGATGGTGGAAGAGGGGAAGTTTCGCCAGGATCTTTTATACCGTATCAATACCGTGGAGCTTAACCTTCCTCCCCTGCGCGAGAGACTTGAGGATATTCCCTTGCTGGTAAACCACTTCCTCGAAATTTACTGTAAAAAGTACAAAATGCCCAACAAACGGCTGCATGCTTCCACCATCAAGCGTTTGGAAAAACATCCCTGGCCCGGAAATATCCGCGAACTGCAACATGCCGTGGAAAGAGCCGTGATTATGAGCGACTCCAATGTGCTGCAGCCCCAGGACTTTTTCCTTTCCAAACAGGATAAACCGGAAAAAGATATTTCACTGGCCGACCACAACCTGGAGGCCACTGAAAAAATGTTGATCAGAAAAGTAATCGACAAACACGGGGGCAACATCAGCAAAGCTGCAAAAGAACTGGGTATTACCCGTGCCTCACTTTACCGAAGAATAGAAAAATATGAGCTTTAAAAATTTCCGGTTCAATGTAGTGGCAAGGGTGCTGCTCATTGTGGCTTCAGTAGTATTGTTGATTTCCATATACCAGAGGCAGGAATTTATTATCAGTTCCTTTATTTTGATTGCACTTGTCGGGCTCCAGATCTTTTCCCTGGTGAGATATGTGGAACGCACCAACCGGCGGCTGACGGTTTTCCTGGAATCCATTCGGCATAGCGATTTTGCTTCTTCCTTTACCGACCATGGGCTGGGAAGCAGTTTTGACGACCTTAACCTTGCTTTCAATGAAGTGATCGATGAGTTTAAAAAAACCAGGGCTGCCAAAGAGGAGCATTTTAACTACCTGCAAACCGTGGTGCAGCATGTGAGCATAGGCATCATTGTATTCAGAAAAGACGGCAAGGTTGACATGTACAACAATGCCATAAAAAGGATGCTGCGCCTGAGCAACCTGCGATTTATCAGCGATCTGGAAAAAATCGACAGTAACCTTGCCGAGTTGCTCAAAAACATCAAGGCAGGCGACCGGGAACTGTTGAAAGTTTTCAATGAAAATGAATTGCTTCAGCTTTCCATCAGGGCAACCGAGTTCAGGATGCGGGGGGAGGATTTTGTGCTGGTTTCTCTCCAGAATATTCACAACGAGTTGGAGGCAAAGGAAATGGATTCCTGGCAAAAGCTAATACGGGTGCTCACGCACGAGATCATGAATTCCATTACCCCCATCGTTTCCTTATCGTCTACGGTTAAAGACCTTTTGATTGACGAGGATAATCTTCAGATCAGAGACCAGATAGAACAGGATGATGTTGAAAGTGCCCGCAGTGCCCTAACCACCATTGAAAGACGCAGTGAGGGTCTTCTGAACTTTGTGCAGGTTTACCGCAACCTTACCCGTATTCCCAAACCCAACTTCAGGTATTTTGAAGTGAAAGAGCTTTTTGAAAGGGTGAAAAGCCTGCTGGCTCCAAAGGTGGCCGACCGCCAGATCCAATGCGAATACAAGGTGGTCCCGCCCGAACTCATGCTTACTGCCGACCCTGACCTGATCGAACAGGTGCTGATCAACCTTGTCATTAACTCCATTCATGCAGTGCAAAATGTGGAAAACCCAAAAATAAAGGTGGTGGCCACATCTTCAACCTACAATAAAGTTACCATTACCATAATCGATAACGGGTATGGCATAAAACCGGATAATATTGAACAGATCTTTGTTCCGTTTTTTACTTCCAAAAAAGAAGGTTCCGGTATCGGGCTTAGCCTCTCGCGTGAGATTATGCGCCTGCATAAGGGCAACATCACCGTGAAATCCATACCCGAAGTGGAAACCAGCTTCACACTGCAATTTTAATCAGTGTTCGCAATCGAACGCTTCTTGTTGAAAAGCGTACACCTTCCTTTTTTCTGAAACCAGCCTTCCTTTTACAATCTTTTGTCTGTCAGAATATTAAGATGGTTGGCATATTTTTGGCTTGAACCTGTCTGAAAACAAATTCATTGAAGAATCTGTACCTAATTTTTAGACATGAAGAATTTATTTTTTTCTGCCTTGATCGCATCCTGCATGATTGGCGGTATGGCCACAGCCAACGAGAACCAAACCACTTGGAGCCTGCAGGATTGTTTTGACCATGCCCTTTCCCACAACCTGGAAGTCAACCAACAAAGACTGTCGGAAAACCAGGCAAAAAACGATTTGAACCAGAGCTACGCCAACCTTTTTCCGAATTTAAATACCGGTTCATATCAGGGTTTCAGTTACGGAAGGACCGTGGACCGCTTTACCAATGAGTTTGCCACAGAACGCGTCGCCTACCAGGATATGTTTGCTTCCAGTGAAGTGGTGCTGTTTTCCGGTTTCCAGAATATCAATAACATACGCCGTCATCTGGCCCGGCATACTGCCTTTCGCTACGATACCCGGCAAATGGAGAACAACCTGATCCTTTCCATTGCCTCTGCCTACCTGCAGATCCTTTATTTTGAAGACAGGGTTGAGGTGGCCAGTGAACAGCTGGAGGTCATTCAGCAGCAGGTGGAGCGTACCCGCATTCTGCTGGAAGGAGGTACGGTAGCCCGGGGCGCCCTGCTGGAAATTGAAGCTCAGGCCGCACAGGAAGAGCACAATTTGGTTGTTGCAAAAAATAACCTGAAACTTTCTTACCTGGAATTGATACACCTGCTTGACCTTGATCCGGAGCAGGAGTTCCGGATTGTTCGCCCCGAACTGGAAGTGGATGAAGGTTTTGTTTTTTCCTTGCCGCAAAACGTTTATGAAAAAGCCCTTCAGGTGGAGCCTTCGGTAATGGCTGCCAGGGAAAGGATCAGCATGGCCGAAAAAAACCTGGCCATCAACCGCGGAGAATACAGCCCCCGCCTGAGTTTTGCCGCGCATATCGGTTCTGGTTATTCCGAAGCTGCCCGTCGCATGATCGATGTGGAAGGAACCGGGCAATACGAAACCATAGGCTATACCGAATCAGGAGAAGCCGTGACCCGGGAGATCATGATGCCCATTACGAAAACTACCCCTTATCGGGATCAGATCAGCGAAAACTTTAACCGTGTGATTCAACTTCGCCTGACCATCCCGGTTTTTAACCGGCTGCATGTGCGCAACAGGGTACAAAACTCCCGCCTGGAGCTGGAAAAAGCACGCAAGGGTTTTGAATTGTCCAAAAACAACCTCAACAAAACCATACAACAGGCACATGCCGACGCAATGGCCGCCTACCAGAAATACCTTTCAACTGAAAAATCAAAGGAGGCTTTTGCCGAATCCTATAAATATACCGAGCAGCGTTTTAACCTCGGCATGGTGAGCAGCCTGGAATATAATGAAGCCAAAGCCCGCCTGGCAAGGGCAGAGGTAGATGCACTTCAATCCAAGTACGAATTCATTTTTCAGACCAAAATTCTGGAGTTTTACCAGGGACTGGGATTTAAGCTTTAAAAACCGGATGAAATTTTTGCGAGTGTTTTCAATTCAGGTTTTAAGCTGCCTCCGGGCAGCTTTTTTTATGTCTTCAGGATAGAAGAAATTCCCTTACTTCACTGGTGAAATCCTCCGGGTTGTCGGCATGCAGCCAGTGCGTTCCGTTTTTTATTTCCCTGATACGGCTGTTGGGAAACAGGGCCTCTATTTCAGGAATATCTTCTTTGGTAATGTAGTCCGACTTTTCACCTTTCAAAAACAAAGCCGGGCCTTCAAAGGGCTGTAAACCGGTTACC
This sequence comes from Bacteroidales bacterium, assembly GCA_007131125.1. Lineage (GTDB taxonomy): Bacteria > Bacteroidota > Bacteroidia > Bacteroidales > UBA7960 > PUML01. The sequence continues at coordinate 13,706 of SLRE01000321.1, forward strand.
TCCCTGAAAACCTCCGGCAGGCTGTCTTTTATCACCTCCAGGTTGACCCTCCAGCCAAGGCTGGAACGGTCCTTCCAGTAAAGGTTTTTAAGCAAAAACTGCCGAACCCGCGCATTGCTGATTTTTTCGCGCAATACCTGTCCGACTTCATTGCGGCTGGAATACTTCGAAAGGTCTATGGCCAACAGGGTGTCAATAAGCTGCTGATGCTGATGGTTATGATTGCTCTTTCCCGGGCTGATATCGGCTACGACGATTTTTTCCACTTTTTCGGGATAATCAAAAGCAAACTGCATAACGGTTTTCCCGCCCATGGAATGCCCAAGTAAATTCGGCTTTTCAAGGTTTTCCTTTTCCAGGAAATCCAAAAGGTCGTCGCTCATGGCCTCGTAATTCATTGCAGAGCTATGTCCCGAGCGGCCGTGGTTGCGCTGGTCAACCATGTAAACAGTAAAATCCTCACCCAGAGATTTGCCAATGCCGGCCCAGTTATCTGACATGCCAAATACCCCGTGAAGAATCACAAGGGGCTGCCCTTTTCCGGTTTTGCGAAAGTGAAGGTCCATTTTCCATTTCCTTTTTGAATGAGAATAACCCCGGGGATACCAAAAAGTTTATTGCGAAAGAAATTGGAGGCATATCCCGTTTTGCCTCTGAAAAAGTTTTTCACTTTTCCAGCAAAAAAAGAATTCATCAAAGTGGGTTAATCATGCCAAAACGGCTTCACTGCTTTTTCAGTTTGCGCAGGTACATCTGTATAGTGTTCTCCAGCCCATAGTATAAAGCATCGCTGATTAAAGCATGACCAATGGATACCTCCAGCAGGTGGGGGATGTTCCTGGCAAAAAACTCAAGGTTGTCCAAATCCAGGTCATGGCCCGCATTGATGCCCAGGCCTTCCTGGTGGGCCACTTCGGCAGCCGTCACAAAAGGAGCAATGGCCTGCTCACGGTCAAGGTGGTATTCGGCCGCATAAGGTTCGGTATATAACTCAATGCGGTCGGTGCCTGTTTCGGCCGCCTTGCGGATCATTTCCAGATCTGTTTCCATAAAAATTGAAGTGCGGATTTCCTGCTTTTTTAAGCCTTCTATAACCTCTTTGAGGAAGTCGAGATGGCGAACGGTATTCCATCCTGCATTGGAGGTAAGTGCATTCGGGGGGTCAGGCACCAGGGTAACCTGATGGGGTTTCACTTCCGATATCAGTTCAAGGAATTTTTTGGAAGGATATCCTTCTATATTGAATTCGGTGGTTACTACCTTTTTAAGGTCGCGAACATCACGGTAACGAATGTGCCTTTCATCCGGGCGGGGATGCACGGTAATACCTTCGGCCCCGTATTGCTCGCAGCTAATGGCTGCCTTTACCACATCAGGTATGTTGCCCCCCCTTGCATTGCGAAGGGTGGCAATTTTATTTATGTTTACACTTAATCGGGTCATATCCGTTAAAGTTTAAGTTATTTCCGCAAATAAAAAAAAGACCTGGAATGACACCCAAATCTTTTCAAAATTATAAAAAACTTTCCCGGTATGATTTTTTTTGCCCATTTATTTCGGGATTGATATAAAATACCGGCCCTTTTGTGCGTTTTATTTTTACTTGTTTTTTTCGTATGATGTAAAGAAAATAAATTATTTTTTACCTTCACATAATTAATATTTAATCTAAAATCTGCCGCCATGTTTGCCAGAAATTTGATCAGCGATTTGGTAATACCTCTTAAGCCAACAGATACAGGGGAAATGGCCCTCACCTGGATGGATGAGTTGCGCCTGGCCCATTTGCCGGTCGTAGACAATGAAAAATTTCTTGGCCTGATCACCGACACCATCGTTTATAATCTCGATGATCCCGGCCAGCCCATTAACAAACAACGTCCCGCCCTGATCAGGCCCTATGTGATTCACGATCAGCACTTTTATGATGTTATAAAACTGGCTGCTGAAGAAAACCTTTCCGTGGTGCCGGTCCTTGACCAGAAAGAAAACTACCTGGGCTGCATTACCCTTTTTGCAATTACCAAAGCCATGGCCGAAATAGCTTCGGCCAAACAACCTGGCGGCATTATTATCCTGGAGGTAACCGATCATAACTATTCCCTCAGTGAAATCTCACGCATTGTAGAATCAAACGATGCCAAAATACTCAGCACTTATATTACCTCGTTTACCGAAAGTACCCGCATTGAGGTTACCATAAAAATGAATAAAATAGACATATCCCCGGTGATCCAAACCTTTAACCGTTACAACTATAATGTTGTGGCTTCGTTTTCGGAGGAAAGCCAATATGGCGACCTGCTTAACGACCGGTATGAATCACTGATGAAATATTTGAATATATAGCAAAATCGATTTTGTGAAAACCTCCGCCTTGATATTGGCTTTGACCCTGCTTTTTATTTCCAGCCGGGTTTCAGGTTCCGATGAGGGATCCCTCTCTGTCTTTTTCAACGGTACAGGAGATTTTCCCTCCCGGGTTGTTGTGGAGAGGATAGACCTGAGCGGGAACGATGTTACCCGTCCCCGCATTATTTTCCGGGAAATGCTTTTTGAAAAGGGAGATACCCTTACTGCTGATCAACTTTTCAAAAAAGCAGAAATCAGCCGGCAAAACCTGCTGAATACCGCCCTTTTTAACTTTGTGGAAATGCAGGTGGTTGTTGATGAACCCAATCATGCCATAGTAAGGATTGATTTTATTGAGCGCTGGTATTTATGGCCTATACCCATCCTGGAGATCGGCTACCTGAACCTTAACCATTGGTTGGATGAACCCTCCCTTTCTACGCTCAACTATGGAGTATATATTACTCTTGACAACTTCAGGGGGCGCATGCAACGTCTGGAACTTCTTGTCAGGGCCGGATACCGTCAGAATTTTTCGCTTACCTATGACAACCCTTACTTTAATGCCCGCCAAACCTTTGGCTGGAGGGCTGAAGTCGGCCTGCACCGCAGCCGGGAAGTACCCTACCTCACCCGGGATAACCGCCAGCTGAACTTCCGGTCGGATGACGGGTATGCCTACCTGCAGTATTATTCCCGTGCCGGTCTCACTTATCGTCCGGGAATTTTTAACAGACATACGCTTACCATAGGCTATAACCATTACCGGTATGCTGACAGCCTGCTTATTCTTAACCCGAGGTTTGGACCGGAAGGCATGTCGGAATTTTCTTTCTTTAACCTCGCCTACCAGTTTCGGCACGACCGCAGGGATTTAAAGGCTTATCCCCTGGACGGACATTTTCTGGATTTCCGGATCAACCGGCAGGGCCTTGGTATTCTTGAGGATGAAGCAATGAACGTAACCTCCTTCGAGTTAACTGCGCGCAAATACTGGCCCCTTTTTCCAAACTGGTATTTTGCTGCCGGCTTCAAAGGCCTGGCCAACACCGGAAGCACCATCTCCTATTTTAACCGGCACAGTCTTGGGTTCAGGGAAGACCTGGTTAGAGGCTATGAGAACTATGTAATTGACGGCCAATATTATGTGATATTTAAAACCAACCTCAAATATGCCCTCATACCTCAAACAACTGGCAATATTGGGTTTATTCCTTCCGAAAAATTTTCAAAGGTCCATTATGCCCTTTATTTGAATTTGTTTGCGGATGCCGGCACCATCGAAGACAGGTATTATGTGGATGAAAACCTGCTGGCCAACCGCTGGCTCGGCGGCCTGGGGATTGGGCTGGACTTTGTAACCTACTACGATAAGGTGTTAAGGACTGAATTTACCCTTAACAGGCATAGAGAGGCAGGGCTGTTTTTTCATCTCACCGCACCCATCTGATTTCTTCACGTTTGCAAAAAGTCCATGCCGGATTTCCACAGCAAAAAAAATTGGTTTAACTTTAAGCCTTTTTAAAAAATACATGCTATTGGTGGCAAAAACAACGGTTCCGGACCCTTGTTTCGGGTTTGAAAATTAAACCCGGCACCGTCCCTTTTTGTTGTTTTTCCATATGCTTGAAATTTCATTTAGGTGGATGTCCCCTTACAGGGGCGTTAGTAGTAATTATAAAAACTTTGTTATATGA
>SLRE01000217.1 GCA_007131125.1 Bacteroidales bacterium
CTTAAACCACAAACCATTACACATGAAGATAGGAATTTATATCAGCGAGCTTCTTTTTGAGCATGACTCGGTAATTTTACCCGGACTTGGTGAGTTCAGCACCAGGTATGTTCCTGCCAAATTTATCCCGGAAGAAAAAAAGATTGAGCCTCCTTCCAAAGTTGTTGCGTTCGATCCCGAAAAAAAGGAGGGCGAAACCCCATTGATTGGCCTGATAGCTGCCAAAGAAAAGCTTGACCAGGAAAAGGTAAAAAGCTTTCTTTCCAAATTTGTGGAAGAATTTTTTGAGTCCATCAAAAGTGGAAAAAAGGTAGAGCTTGAAAAAATCGGTCTCTTCAGCCAGGATCCCGATGGCAACATTGTGTTTGAACCCGATACCTCGGTTAATTACAACCAGGATGCAGCCGGGCTGACCAGTGTTAAAGAGCCGGAAAAAACTGATACGCCCAAGGCTGCCCCGGTACCCCCCGTGGAAAAACCCGCCGAACCCAAAAAGGAAGAAAAAGAAGGAGTAAAGGAAGAAGCAAAAGAAGATAAACCGGTTGCAGAAAAAAAGGAGGAGAAGCCCAAAAAAGCCGTTGCCTATCATCAAACCAGAAGAGAAGAAGCCATCCGCAAACCCCGCAAAGGCCAGAAAGCCGGACTGCCTCCCGCACTCAAATGGGTGGCATTTACTGCAGTGCCTTTGCTGGTGATTATCATTATACTGGCCTTAAATTTTGACTATTTCTTCGGAGACCAGGGCATTTTTCGCTCCAGGCCGGTGGCTGTGGAAGAAGTAACGGAACCGGTTGAACCGGAAGTTTTGCCGGAGGAAGAAATGGAAGTGGAAAGAGATGTTACCGAAGTGGTTGAACCCGACCCTGTGGCTGTTGACCCTGCGGTCGAACCACCCAAACCCGAACCTGGCAGACCTGTTTATTATATTGTGGTTGGAAGCTTCGAGAACCCCAACAAAGCGGAAGAACTGGCCCTGCAGCTCCGTAAGGACGGGGCAATGCTTGCCAGCGTTTTCATGCGCACCCCTGCGGGCTTTCACCGGGTTAGCTATGGTTATTATTACGACCTGGCTGAAGCCGAAGCCGAATTAAGAACCGTAAAAGAGGAAATTGCCCCGGAAGCATACGTGCTTCACCGGTAAAAGACTCAAAACATCTCTTTTTTGTCGTGGCAAAGAATAAACTTAAAAGGTTCAGAGAAATAAATTCTTTTCCAAACGTTATCCAGCCACAAGACAAATATCCTGTGTCCGATTATTTTCTGAAGGGAAACTGGTCGGCCGGTCATTTCGGAAATTCATTTCCCATTATTCTTGAGCTTGGATGCGGAAAAGGTGAATATGCCCTTGAACTGGCCAGGACCAGCCCCGAAAAAAACTTTATCGGAATAGATATCAAAGGCGAACGTTTGTGGAAAGGTGCCAAAACAGCCCTGGAAGAAGGATTGACCAATTTGGCATTTTTGCGGATTCAGGCCGAGAGGATCAATCACTTTTTTGGCCCGGATGAAGTTTCAGGTATATGGCTGACCTTTCCCGACCCCCAACCCCGTAAGCCCCGCCGGAAAAAAAGACTTACCTCCCCTGCTTTCCTCGATAGATATCAAAGGATACTTGTGAAAGGCAGCCCCATCCACCTGAAAACCGACAACAAAGATTTGTTTGAATATACCCTTGAGGTGGTCAGGGAAAACAACCACAAACTTTTGACTTACACTGACGACCTTTACAATAAAGGAACCAACATAAACGAACCGCTTGTAAAGGAAATCCAAACCTATTATGAAAAGATTTACCTCTCCCAAAACCTGCCCATTCATTACCTGAAATTTTTGTTAAACACCTAAATCTGCTGATCATGGAAACTTCCTTTTTCGAAAAGGTATATTCCGTTGTTAAACAGGTACCCCCGGGACGTATCACCACCTACGGAGCCATTGCAAAATACCTGGGAACGGCCCGTTCAGCCCGCATGGTGGGATGGGCCATGAACCAGTCTCACGCTTCCGGCGAATTCATTCCCGCCCACCGGGTTTTGAACCGCAATGGGGTACTTACCGGCAAGCATCATTTCGGCGGGCCCAATGTAATGAAGCAACTGCTGGAAAACGAAGGAATAAAAGTGGACAACGACCGGGTTACGGATTTCGACAGGCATTTCTGGGATCCATTAAAGGAATTGTCCTGAAACATTCTGCACCTTTTTTACCATTGCCGCCTTTTAAAAAAGTATTATTTTTACACAAACTAAATAAAAATAAAGAATGCCGTCAACCGCGGAAAAAGTATTAAATGCATTGAGCCAGGTAATTGAGCCTGACCTGAAAAAGGACCTTGTGAGCCTGGGTATGATCAAAGACCTGGAGGTTGACGGAAAAAAGATAAGTTTTACCCTGCAGCTAACCACCCCCGCATGCCCCCTGAAAGAAAGCATGAAAAACGCATGCATAAAGGCTGTTCACGAACTGGTGGATCCGGAAGCAAAAGTTGAGGTTGACATTACTTCCAAAACCAGCAGCAAAAGAAATGAAGATGCGTCCTTTTTAAAAGGAGTTAAAAACATAATTGCCGTGGCCAGCGGAAAAGGCGGAGTGGGAAAGTCAACCATATCGGCCAATATTGCGGTTTCCCTTGCAGCACAAGGAGCACGCACTGCACTTGTTGATGCTGATCTTTACGGACCTTCCATTCCCATGATGTTTCAAACCATGGATACCGAACTTTCGGTGGTGGAATCCAATGGTAAAAATATGGTGCTGCCTGTTGAAAAGTTCGGCGTATCCCTGCTTTCCATAGGTTTTTTTGTTGACCCGGCAAAAGCCCTGATCTGGAGAGGACCCATGGCTACTTCCGCCCTAAAACAATTGTTTTCTGACACAAAATGGGGAGAGCTGGATTATATGATCATTGACCTGCCCCCCGGAACCGGAGACATCCATTTATCCCTGGTGCAAACCATTCCCATTACCGGCGCGATTATTGTAACCACACCCCAGCAGGTGGCACTGGCCGATGCCCGAAAAGCGGTGAGTATGTTTACCAACGAAAAAATAAATGTTCCGGTGCTGGGCATGGTGGAAAACATGGCATGGTTTACCCCCGCAGAACTGCCTGGCAACAGGTATTATATTTTCGGGAAAGATGGAGGCGTTAACCTGGCCAAAGAACTTGACATCCCCCTGCTCGGGCAAATTCCCCTGATACAGGGAGTGCGTGAAGCCGGAGATACCGGCAAACCCGCAGTACTTACGCCAAATCATCCGGCCAACCCGTTTTTTGAACAACTTACTGCCAATCTGGTTAGACAGGTAGCCATGAAGAATGAAAAATCCAAACAAACCCTAACAGGTTAAATCATCCGATATTTCTGAATTTATAAATATTAAACCAAAGAAAAATGAACGATCCCAAAAGAATAGAACTGAAAAAAAAGGTGGAGAATGTGATTGACCAGATCCGCCCGTATCTTGAGGCCGATGGAGGCAATATCCGGTTGGTGGAAATCACCGACGATAATGTGGTTGTGGTGGAATTGCTGGGTGCATGCGGTTCATGCCCCATGAGTACCATGACCCTGAAATCAGGCGTGGAACAAGCCATGAAAAAAGCCATCCCTGAAATTCAGTCAGTTGAGGCTTTAAATATCACAGTATAAGCAATTCAAACAGCAGAGGCTGCTTTCTGGTAATTTTCCTGCCGGTTGAGCGGCCTTTTTATTGCCAGGAAGAAGGATATCTGGCCACAAGTGGCAGCTTACGACCTGCACCAAAACCTTTCTGCGATACCCTCAATACAGGTGGTGACTGATGCCTTTTGAATTCGCTGTTGTCGACCAGCCTGATTACCCTCTCAACCAGTGCTGACTCATTGCCATTGTCCACAATTTGCTGCGGACTCATTTTTTTCTCAATATACTGAAAAAGGATGGGATCCAGAATATGGTATTCAGGAAGTGCATCGGCATCTTTCTGATCGGCTTTCAGTTCCGCAGAAGGAGGTTTATTCAAAGTGTTTAAAGGGATGATCTCCTTTTCGCGGTTGATATATTTGGCCAGACTAAATACTTCTGTCTTATAAAGATCGCCGATCACCGAAAGTCCACCGCACATATCTCCGTATAGGGTGCCATAACCCACGGCTGCTTCACTTTTATTGGAAGTATTCAAAAGCATATGCCCGAACTTGTTGCTCAATCCCATCAGCATTATTGCACGGGCCCGGGCCTGAAGGTTTTCTTCTGCAATATCGGGAGGCAGATCCTTAAAATGTGGTTTTAAGCTGTTTTGCAGAGAATTTACCACCTCATTGATGGAGAGGATATCATATTTAACTTCCAGGTTTTTGGCCAGCTGTTCGGCATCTTTTACCGAATGATCCGAACTGAAGGGACCGGGAAGCAAAACGGCCCATAGATTTTCCTTCCCCAGGGCTGCTGCGGCAATCACAAGGGTAAGTGCAGAGTCCAGCCCCCCGGATAACCCAAGAATGGCTTTCTTTATTCCCGATTTCCTGAAATAGTCACGCAAACCCATAACCAGGGCATCGTAAAGCAGGGCATTTTTCTCATCTTCACCTTTCAATGGTGAAACCGGAATCCCCGGTTCCCTCTCCACCTCCTGAAGTTCGAAAATATGCAGCCCCTCTTTGAAATAACCGAGAGAATCAACCATTTTCCCTTTGGAATTTATTACACAGGAACCCCCATCGAAGATCAGGTCGGTTTGTCCCCCAAGCTGGTTTACATAAAACAGGGGCAATTGGTATTTCCGGGAATTTTCGGATAAAACCTCCATGCGCTCTTCCACCCGGCTCCAGGCAAAAGGAGATGCCGCAATATTGATCATCAGATCAGGCTCTTCCTTTATAAGCAGATCCATGGGGCTGGAAGGGTACAAAGCAAAATTATCCAGGTTCCAGATATCCTCACAAACGGTCAGTGCAATTTTTTTCCCTTTGTATGCCACAGTTTGAAACTTTGTGGCGGGTTCGAAATAACGGTATTCCTCAAAAACATCATAAGTTGGGAGCAGTGCCTTGTTGCAGACCTGACTTACTTTGCCATCCTGAAGAAAAAATGCAGAATTGAAAAGCTTTTTGCCTTTTTCCCCCTTGTTTAATGAAGGACTGCCCACAACGGCCGCAATTCCCTGGCAATGCCCGGCAATCGTTACCACACCTTCCAGGCATTTCTGGATAAACTCATCCATTTCAAGCAGGTCTTTGGGGGGGTAACCACAAACCGACAACTCGGAAAAAACAACCAGGTCGGCTCCCTGCGCACGGGCAGCTTCAATGGATGAAATCATCCTGGAAACATTGTGCTCAAAATGGCCGACATGTGTATTAAATTGTGAAAGGGCAATTTTCATGGGTTAATAATTTGATTAAGTCAGGCACATGCCTGTCCCGCCATTGTGGGGAACACCGCAATTAACTTTTTTCTTTTAAATTAGGTTCTGTTTTTTTTAAATAAACATCCTTGTGTGAGTATAAAGTTAATCATGGATGTTTCATTTCAGAAAAAAATATGCCTTTTCGCCCCTGGATTCAGAGGAGAAAAGGCAATGGAAATAAATTTAAAACATCACCCCGAGGGTAACCTGAAGGTAATTGGCAACCGCACTTTTTTTACGGTCAGAAACCTCATTGCGTCCCTGCAGAACATTGGTAAAGCCGTTGTTAAAGGTCAGCCCGGCCAATAGGGCGGTATTGCCCCCTAAAGAATATTCAATTCCGGCACCAATTATAAGGGAAGCCCTCATCAGGGGAGTATCACCCTTAATATCAACATCTTCCTCGGTAACATTGGCCAGCCGGTCATCGGCGGTGGCCCTTAAATTGGCACCAGCACCAAATCCAAACTTCCCGTAATAAGTTATATACCCAATCTCCTGGGTCCGCATTTTAACGGCGAGAGGCAATTCAACATATTGAAGTCTATAAGTTCTTTCCTTACGGCCTTCCTCGACAGGATAACTGAGTTTCCCGCCGGTATAGGTAATGTTGAGCCCGGTAGACAAAGAATAATTGCCACCAAGATGAAAATCGGCAATTGCACCGTAGGAAAAGCCCAGACGAAGACCTTCGGACTCATAGTCGCGGGTTTCGGGGCGCATCCATGAAATATTGGGAGAAGCCTTCAGACCAAACCGAAAAGGCGGAGAATCCGTGGCAAAAACCGTTGGCAATACAACGATGAACATTAAAAAGGTTAACGCAATTTTTTTCATATTTTTGACATTAAATTTTAAGGGATACAATATTAACCATTATTTTTCATTTTAGCATTAACGCCAATCTTCCGATTTTGGTGTTCAAAGAAAAAACATATTAATTAAAAGCCATGAAGTTTTCCTTTCCAAGAGTATGGTTGTTAGTTTTAACCCCATTTCTCCTGTTTTGTTTTTTATCCTTCACACAATGCAGCCGCAAACCACACTATCAGGCAGATATTTCGGATGTTGAGATCGACCCCATCCAAATCAGCCGCTACGAAGAGGTGCTTTTTAATATCAACCCTTTCCGGCTCAGGGAGGAGATAGATCCTTATATTGAAGAATTTTATTTTTTCCTGGGAGAAGAAATAGAAACACCTTTGGGTCAGCAGCAACTTTACGATTACATTACTGACCCCATGCTGGTTGAACTTTATCTTGATGCAAAAGAAGTATGGCCTGATTTAAGCTTACTGGAAAGTTCATTAACACAGGCCTTCAGATACTACCATTACCATTTCCCTGAAGCTGAAATTCCAAGAATATATACCTACATATCGGGGCTGGACTATAAAATGCCCATTAAATATGCAGGAAACCATCTTATTATCGGGCTTGACATGTACCTTGGCAGCGATTATGAAAATTACGGGAGAGTGGGAATACCCAGATACCAAACCAGGCGGATGACACCGGATTTTGTGGTGGCGGATGTGATGAAAATGATGGCGGAAGAATACCTGCAGCAGGCTGAAGAAGGCCCTGAAACCCTTTTGGACTTTATGATTTATGAAGGCAGGGTATTGTATTTTCTGGATTGCATGTTGCCCGAATATCCCGACACCCTTAAAATGGCCTATACCGACCTGCAAAACCGCTGGATGCAAAATAACCAGGGAATGGTATGGTCATATTTTCTTGACAATGACCTGATCTACGATACCGACCGCCAAATGATCAATAAGTTTATCGGTGATGCCCCCTTTACGGCCCCATTTTCAAGGAACTCCCCGCCTAAAACTGCAGCCTGGCTCGGATGGCAAATCGTAAGGGAATACATGCGCCGCAATAACGATGTGACTTTAGAAGAACTGATGGCAGAAACCGACTCCAGAAAAGTCCTGAATCAATCCCGCTTCCGGCCCAGGTAATTATATAAGGCTGTTAAATAAATACAGGCTTGAAATCGGTATTGCAATCGTTAATAAACTTCAGGATTTCTTCTCTTCCCCTTTTGTCTGAACTGCTGCTGATAAAATACTGTGGAAGGGGTTCCCATTGAAAGGCGAGCTTTTTAAGGTATTGCTGAAGGTTTTTGTTGAGGGTGGAAGAGCCCAGTTTGTCTGCTTTGGTAAAAATAATGCAAAAAGGCAGTTGCCTTTTTCCCATCCATTCCAGAAAAATCATGTCGTTCTTTAATGGCTCATGACGGATATCGATCAGAAAAAAGGAGCAAACAAGGTTTTCCCTTTTCAGCAAGTAATTCATGATCATATGCTCCCACTTCCGCTTGACAGCAACGGGTACTTTGGCAAAACCAAAACCCGGCAAGTCAGTAAGATACCATGAATTGTTGATCAAAAAGTGATTGATCAGCCTGGTTTTGCCGGGAGATGCAGAGGTTTTGGCAAGCTTTTTAAAGTTGGTGAGCATATTAATAAGGGAAGATTTGCCTACGTTGGACCTGCCAATGAAAGCATATTCCGGATAAGGGCCACGGGGGCAATCAGACAGAGTTGTAGAACTCTTGATAAATTCTGCAGTTTTTATTAGCATCATCTACTGGAAAAAATTTTTACCCGGTCCCGGAAAGCCGGGATCAATAGCTCCTTCCTTAAAAACCCCTGCTATTTATTTGGGGAATAGGTTTTAACGTGCCTTTCTTTTTTCGATTCATAAATATCATCGATATTAATCAAAATGGCCGTTTCCTCCACTCCGCCAAAGTATTCATTAAAAGCGGTCCCAAAGGTTTTCATGGTGGGGCTCAAACCCATGTAGGAATTGATCAGGGGAGGGATGTTTTCTTTGCGTTTTCTAACCTCGCGGAAAAGTACCTTAAAATTTTTCTCGTAATTGTCTCCCTTAAAAACTTTTTCCAGCTCTTCTTCAGGATGCTTTAATGGCAAGGGTTCAATGGGATAAACCAGCTTGTTGCTGTCGGGGAAAAAACGATGCAAAAAATACAGGATCAGATCCCGGGCAAAGCTGTCAAAATGGGTATACATGGTTACTTTGCCAAAAAAATACCGGATATCAGCATGATCAACCACCAGGGCACCAAGGCCGTCCCATAAATTATCAAGAGAGTAAATACTTTTGCGGTTATCCCGCGAAGGTTGATAAGCCGGTTGCACAAAAGACCTTCCCAACTCGATGGTATAAGGGAGGTAATCGCTGATAAACTCTGGTGAAAAATCAAACAGGCCGGCGGTGGCAAGCCTGGGGGTGCCATTCTCATCTTTATCCACTTCCCTGCAAAGGATGTAGCGATACCCCCCAACGATCTCAAGGGCATCAGGATCCCACACGATCAACTGCTGGTAAGGAGGATTGGCCGTATCGTAGTTATCAACATCAAGTTCTTTGCCGGTTCCTCCACCAGCCTGTCGAAAGGAAACCTCTCTCAAACGACCCACCTCACGCATGACGTTGGGTGAATTATGCGCATCAATCACATAAATCTCATTGTGTGCCTTATTGGTATGACGAAGAAAACGGTCCTTACCAAGCTCCTCCTTTAGCAGTTCCCTGTCAACCGGTTGAATTATTTCTTTTTCTTTCATTGAAAACTTTCTCCTTTCCCTTTCCCTTTAAACATTAAACTCCAGATTACCATCAGGTAAACTGTAAACATGGGATTTCAAATCCTGTGCCCACTCATGGTGCGTTTTTTCTTTTGTAAAATTAGTATATGGAATGGGCTTTCCAAAAGTAATCACAATTTTCTTATCCTTTTGCCTGAACATTTCGTCCGGCAGGTAAAGCATCTCAATGTTGAATTTCAATCCTAGCTTTTTGCGGATCAGGGCAAATTTGTAAAAAAAATCGGAATTTCTTCCCTGAATATGAACCGGGATAATGTCGCGCTTATACCTCACGGCTTTGGAAATGAAACTCTTTTTCCATTCCAGGTCTTCTATCCTGCCCTTTTGACGGCGGGAAACCAGACCGGCGGGAAATACCAGAACCAGCTGATCCGACCGGTACAAAGAATCAATAATCTTTACCGACTCCTGGGTGTTCCGCCCATGCTTGTTTACAGGAACAAAAAGTTCCTTGAGGTTCTTCAGCTCCAGCAAAATATCATTGACAATAAACTTTATATCCTTTCTCCTTTTTCCCACCACATGCATCAGGGCCAGCCCGTCAAAGCCTCCCAGCGGGTGATTGGAAGCAATAATGTACCGTCCCTTTTCGGGAATAAACTCCGGGTTTTTTACTTCAATATCTACAGGAAACCTTTCCGTTAGCAGGCATTCAATAAAATCCAGGCCCATTTTATCCTGATAATTCTCCAGAACATCATTAACCTCATCCTGGTGAATAATCCGCTTCAAATAACGGATCAGAAAACCCGGAGTAAGACGGTAAAGGGTCTTGCTTTTCTTTTTGATGATCTGGTCAATATCAATAAATTCCTGCTGGTTCTCTTTTAAATTTTCTGCTCCTGTCTGATCCATAGGCAATATTTTAACCCCTTAAAAAAAATACTGAAAACCCTGGACGCCGGATAAGGGTATCCATTTCTTTTCCGAAACAAAATTAAAGATTATTCTCAAACCACTTATTCCATTGAAAAACTATAAAAACCACCCGGAAAAAACGTAAAAAGCGACCACTTTATTAAGATTTTTTAACAATTGATAATCAAGGCTTTAACCTTTACAGGTCGAAACAAATTGCCTTTTCCACCACAAAAGTTATCAACAAAGTGGTAAAAAGTGGTAAAATGTGGTAAAAATATCTTTATATTTACAAACCAAAACAACATTGTGGGAGAGCATGACGCACTTGCTAGGTGAATTTGATTGTAAGGTCGACAGCAAAGGCCGTTTCATGTTGCCATCGGGTTTAAAAAAACAGCTCGATCCCGGCGACAGGGAACGCTTTGTCATCAACCGGGGTTTTGAAAAAAACCTCACCCTCTATCCACAAAGTGAATGGTTGAAAATATCCCGTGAAATTAATTCACTTAACCTGTATAACAAAAAAAATCGTGAGTTTGTAAGGTATTTTTTCCGCGGTGCCTCTGAAATGACAGTAGATTCTGCAGGGAGAATGCTTATGCCCAAAACTTTGCTCGATTATGCAGGGGTTGAAAAAGAGATCGTTCTTTTTGCCTATGGCCAGAGAATTGAAATATGGGCCAGGGAGGAATACGAAAACATGATGCAAAGTGAGCCGGAAGACTTTTCTTCCCTGGCTGAAGAGGTAATGGGGAAAATAAACAACGCACCTGGAGGTGATGATGTATCATAAACCCGTTTTGCTCGAAAAGTCGGTTGAAGGATTGCGCATAAAACCCGAAGGGGTTTATGTTGACGCCACTTTTGGTGGGGGGGGGCACAGCCGGACCATCCTGGAGAAGTTGCAGAATGGAAAATTATTTGGGTTTGACCAGGACCTGGAAGCAGAAAAAAATGTGCCGGATGATCCCCGTTTTGTTTTCCTGAATCACAACTTCAGGTATATGCGAAACTTCCTGAAGTTGCACGGGGTAACGCAGGTAGATGGCATTCTTGCTGATTTGGGGGTTTCTTCCCACCAGATTGATGAAGCAGAAAGGGGTTTCTCAACGCGCTTCGACGGGCCCCTGGACATGCGGATGAATCAAATGGCTTCCCTTTCTGCCGGGGAAATCATCAATGAATATGGAGAGGAAGAGCTGGCAAGAGTTTTCTACCTTTTCGGAGAGTTAAAAAATGCCCGGAAAATCGCCCGCATCATTGAAAAAGAAAGGCAGGAAAGAATAATTGAAACCACTTCAGGGTTGATGAATATCCTTGAAGAGGTTGCACCAAGGGGAAAGGAGAATAAGTTTTTTGCACAGGTTTTCCAGGCCTTGCGCATTGAAGTGAACCAGGAACTGGAGGCCCTGAAGGAATTCCTGGAGCAGAGTGAGGACCTGCTAAAGCCTCAAGGAAGGCTAGTGGTAATTTCTTACCACTCCCTGGAAGTCCGCCTGGTAAAAAACTTTATGAAATCCGGGAATTTCAGCGGTGAAGTTGAGAAAGATTTTTTTGGTAACCCGCTCACCCCTTTGGTACCGGTAGGAAAACAGGAAACGGCTGATCAGCAGGAAGTCACCGATAACCCAAGGGCACGCAGCGCCCGCCTGAGAATTGCTGAAAAAAGGGAAAAAGAAAATGGCTAAAAACAAGATAAAAAAACCCAAAAAGCAGAAAGAGCAAAGCAACCCTGGTGCTTTTTCCAGGGTTTTTGCCTCCATGCTGGATGGCAGCATTTTAACCAAAAACAAGGTAGCCTCCATGCTGCCTTTTTTCCTTTATCTCACATTTCTGGCGTTTTTCCTGATTTTCAACACTTATTATGCAGAAAAACAGGCCAGGGAGCTTGAAGTCATCCGGCGTGAAATCGTGGAACTCAGGGTAAGATACATCACCACAAAGTCGGAAATGATGTACCTGAGCAATCAGTCGGAGGTTGCCCGCAGGCTGCAAAACAGGGGTTTCGTTGAGTCAACGGTTCCCCCAAGGCAAATTTATGACCAAAGCCGCAAAAAGGGCTTTTTCTCACGTTTGCTAAGCCGTAACAATTAAAAAAACTGAAAACCTGAAAAAGTGAAAGACATCAAAAGCGACATACTGTGGAGAGTACACCTGGTGTATTTTGTCACCGCTATTTTTGCCTTCCTGATTCTTTTCAGGGTTATTTATATACAGGTGGTGGAAGGGGATCACTGGAGGGAGCTGGCCAGGAGTTCTACCATGCGATACGACAATATTGATGCCGCAAGAGGCGACATTTATGCCGATGACGGCAGGTTGCTGGCCACCAGCATTCCAATCTATGAAATCAGGCTGGATGCAAGCAGTTTGGTTTCCAGCGATGAGGTTTTTTTCGGGAATGTGGATTCCCTGGCCTACAACCTTTCACGGCTTTTTGGCGACCGAAGCCCCGCGGCCTATCGCAATGCCCTGGTCAATGCACGAAGAAACCAGGAAAGGTTTTTCCTGGTGAAAAGAAATGTTTCCTACAATCAACTGACCAAACTCAGAGAGTTTCCGCTTTTCAGGCTGGGCAGGTATCGGGGTGGTCTCATTGCAATAGAGAATACCCGCCGGGAAATGCCATACAGAACCCTCGCTGCCAGAACCATCGGCTATGAGCGCCAGGGTATTTATGTTGGCCTTGAAGGGGCCTACCGCGACTACCTCGAAGGAGTTCAGGGAAAAAGGCTTATGCAGCGGACCAGCGGGGGCAACTGGATGCCCATCAACGATCAGAACGAAATCCAGCCCCAGAACGGGAAAGACATCATTACCACCCTCAACGTAAGGATGCAGGATTATACGGAAAGTGCCCTGAGAAAGCAGCTCAAAAGATACAATGCCGATTATGGCAGCGTTGTAGTTATGGAAGTGGCCACCGGAAAAATAAAAGCCATTTCAAACCTCACTTATAACCCCGCAGGTTATTTTGAGGAATCTTTCAACTTTGCCATTGGTGAGAGCACCGAACCGGGCTCCACCTTTAAACTGGCTTCAATGATCGCCGCACTGGAAGACGGAGTGGTTAAACCCGATGACTTTATCCACACCGGTGATGGGGAGATGGCCTATGCCGACAGGATCATGAGAGATGCACGCGATGAAGGCTTTGGCACCATCACGGCCAGGGAAGTCCTGGAATATTCCTCCAACATCGGTATTTCCAGTATCATCTATGAAGGTTATAAAGACAAACCCGAAAGGTTTGTGAGCAGGCTCAAATCAATGAACCTGCACCAACCCCTTGGAATTGAGATACAGGGGGAAGGAATTCCGCTTATCAGGAAAGTCAACAGCCCTGGATGGTCGGGTACTTCCCTGCCATGGATGGCCATTGGGTACGAAGTATCCCTTACCCCATTGCAGATCCTGTCATTATATAATGCCGTGGCCAACGATGGAAGAATGATGAGACCCTTATTCGTTCAGGAAGTAAGGCAAACCGGGAAAACCATCAAACGCTTTTCTCCGCAGGTCATCAACCGGTCCGTTGCCAGCGCTTCAACCCTTGAACAGGTAAAGGAGATGCTCATCGGGGTGGTGGAAAACGGTACGGCAAAAAATATCAGAACCAATGGTTACCAGATAGCCGGAAAAACGGGTACAGCCCAGGTGGCCAATACCCGCTTCGGATACCGGAGTGAGTCGGGAGTTAATTACCGCGCTTCCTTTGCAGGCTTCTTTCCTGCAGACAACCCAAAATACAGCATGATCGTGGTCATTCAAAATCCGAAAGGATGGGTTTATACCGGAGGACAGGTGGCTGCTCCGGTATTCAGGGAAATTGCTGATAAAATATTCGCCACAGAGCTCCTCTATCCCGAACAACCGGAGGACCAGCCCCTGCTGGCATCTCTTCCCAATTTCAGAAATGGAAACCTGGACGATATGCGGGCCATTTATTCGACTCTGGATAGCCAACTGAAAGATACCATTCAATCCAGGTGGGGTTCGGCAATAGCAAACAGCGATACTGTGAGTTTCAGAGACAGGGAGTTTATTGAAAATTTGGTTCCGGAAGTGGTGGGAATGAGCCTGAAAGACGCATTGTATATACTTGAAAATGCCGGCATGAGGGTGCGCTTCACCGGCAGGGGAATCGTGCGCAGACAAAGTATTGCTCCCGGGTTAAGGATCAGTCCCGGAAGCGTAATTTATCTTGAATTGAGTTAACAGAAAAAAACGGATGGAGAAAAACCTCAGAGACATATTGTACAAGGCAGGTTTGGTGGAAGTTACCGGAAGCACCGATATACCCATTGGCTTTGTTGAATTTGACTCCAGGAAGGTTTCCAAAGGTGCTTTGTTTGTTGCCGTTAAAGGGCTTACCACCGATGGCCATCTTTACATCGACCAGGCCATTGACTCCGGTGCTTCAGCCGTTGTTTGCGGTGAAATGCCCCGGCAAACAAGGAAAAACATCACCTATATTAAGGTAAAGGATCCCGCCAGCGCACTGGGTGTGATCACGGCCAACTTCTTCGACAACCCTTCCCGCAAGCTTAAGCTGGTTGGTATTACAGGAACCAATGGCAAAACAACCATTGCAACCCTGCTGCATAGCTTGTTCCAGGAAATGGGGCATCCCACCGGTTTGATCTCCACGGTAAAAAACCTGATCGCTGAAAAAGAAGTGAAAGCCGATTACACCACTCCCGACCCGGTGCGGCTCAACAGCCTTTTGAATGATATGGTGAATGCGGGATGCGAGTTTGCTTTTATGGAGGTCAGCTCTCATGCCATTGCCCAGAAACGTATTGATGGGCTGGAGTTTACAGGAGGTGTGTTTACCAACCTCTCACATGATCATCTCGACTATCATAAAAACTTCAAGGAATACCTTACTATTAAGAAAAGGTTTTTTGACAACCTTGGGGTCCATGCCTTTTCCCTCACCAACCTCGACGATAAAAACGGGTGGGTGATGTTGCAGAACACCAAGGCAACCAAAAAAACCTACAGCCTGAATACTATGGCCGACTACAAAGGCAAGGTTGTGGAAAACAGTTTTGCCGGACTGCATATGCAAGTTGACGGGAAAGAGGTGTGGTGCAAACTTGTGGGGGCATTCAACGCCTACAATCTGCTGGCTGTTTATGCAACCGCCAGCCTGCTTGGAGCAGAAAAGCTGGAATTGCTTACTGCCCTTAGCAGCGCTTTGCCTGCAGAAGGCCGCTTCGATTATTTTAAAGGCAGGGACAATATTACCGGTATTGTAGATTATGCCCACACCCCGGATGCCATCGAAAATGTCCTGAAAACCATACAGGAGATACGCAGTGGTAAAGAAAGGGTCATTACCGTAATAGGTTGCGGTGGCAACCGTGATGCTTCCAAAAGACCCGTTATGGCATCCATTGCGACTGAATACAGTGATAAACTGATCCTTACCAGCGACAATCCAAGGTTTGAAGAGCCTGAAAAAATCATCGAAGACATGAAAGCCGGACTGGACCCGGTAAGCATCAGGAAAACCATTACGGTAACCAACCGGAAAGAAGCAATCAACACTGCCTGTACCATGGCAAACGAGGGAGATATCATACTGGTGGCAGGCAAGGGACATGAAAAATACCAGGAAATCAAAGGGGTGAAACACCCTTTTGACGACAAGAAAATTTTAAAAACATTCTTAACCTGAAAAACTAAAGGTAATGCTTTATTATCTGTTCGAATATCTGGATAAAACCTTTGACCTGCCCGGTGCAGGGGTATTTCAGTTTATATCCTTTCGTGCAGGAATGGCTGTTATCTTCTCCCTTTTCATTACCATGATTTCCGGAAAAAGGATCATCCGGTTATTGCAAAAAAATCAGGTGGGCGAAACCGTCAGAAACCTCGGGCTGGAAGGACAGATGAAAAAGCAGGGAACCCCTACCATGGGAGGTATCATTATTATTGCCGCCATCGTAATTCCCACCCTGTTTTTTGCCAGACTCGACAACGTTTATATCATCCTGATGCTGATCTCAACCATCTGGCTTGGCGCCATTGGTTTTGTGGACGATTATATTAAAGTTTTCAGGAAAGATAAAAAAGGCTTGCATGGAAAATTCAAGATCCTGGGGCAGATTACCCTCGGAATAATTGTCGGGGGAACTTTGTTTTTCCATGAAGGAGTGGTGATCCGCGAAAAAACGGATGCACCCCTGGAGTTCCTTACCACAAACGAAATCATGGAAATGGATGTACCGGACGATGGGCCCTTCCAGATGGAGTCTGTAAAATCAACCAAAACCACCATTCCGTTTTTCAAGGACAATGAATTTGATTATGCCGTTTTGTTAAGCTGGATGGGCGAAAACTACCACCGCTGGGCTTTCCTGGTATTTATACCCATTGTTATTCTGATTATTACTGCGGTTTCAAACAGTGCCAATATGACCGACGGGCTAGATGGCCTGGCAACGGGCACTTCTGCAATCATAGGTGTTACCCTTGGTGTGTTGGCCTACGTTTCGGGCAATATCGTTTTTGCCGACTACCTCAACATTATGTACATCCCCATGACGGGAGAGCTGGTAATTTTTATCGCCGCTTTTGTGGGAGCCTGTATCGGTTTTCTCTGGTATAACTCCTACCCGGCACAGGTTTTTATGGGCGACACCGGAAGCCTATCGCTGGGAGGAATCATTGCCGTATTTGCCATCGTAATTCGCAAAGAACTACTAATACCGGTGCTTTGCGGCATATTTTTCATGGAAAGCCTTTCGGTGATCCTGCAGGTTTCCTGGTTTAAATACACAAGGAAAAAATTTGGGGAGGGAAGACGGATTTTCAGAATGGCACCACTGCATCATCATTTCCAGATGCTGGGTTACCACGAAGCCAAAATCGTTCAAAGGTTCTTTATTATCGGGATCATCCTTGCGGTATTCTCGGTGATAACCCTTAAACTTAGATAAATAATGAATTTGTATGACAAAACGCATCGTGATATTGGGAGCAGCAGAAAGCGGGACTGGTGCCGCAATTCTGGCGGCCACAAATAATCTGGATGTGTTTGTATCGGATTTGAATCCGATAAAAAATCAATACAAAAACGCTCTTAAAAGTCTTGACATCCACTGGGAAGAAGAAAAGCACACACCCGGGCTGATCCTGAATGCAGATGAAGTGGTGAAAAGCCCCGGAATACCGGACAAAGTGCCTGTTGTTAAAGCACTCAGAGAAAAGGGAATACCCGTTATTTCCGAAATTGAGTTCGCAGCCCGGTATACCCCTGCCAGAATGATATGCATTACCGGCAGCAATGGCAAAACAACCACTACCCTGCTGACAGGGCACATATTGAAAAAAGCCGGATTGAATGTATCCGTTGCCGGAAATGTGGGAAAAAGTTTTGCATGGCAGGTGGCCACCCAAAATCCGGAGGTTTTTGTCCTGGAAGTTTCCAGCTTTCAACTGGACGGAATGTTTGACTTCAGGGCTGATATTTCGGTGCTTTTGAACATCACACCGGATCACCTGGATCGCTACGACAACGATTTTGAGAAATATGTGCAGTCAAAGCTGCGCATCCTGCAAAATCAAAGGTCAACAGACCACTGCATCTATTGCTATGACGATCCTGTGCTGAAAAACCGGCTGTTTTCCCTGGAAGGAGGTCCCGGGTTAATTCCTTTCTCCATAAAAGAAAAATTTGAAGAAGGGGCCTGGATGGAAAATGAAAAAAAATTACGAATCAAAATAAAATCTGA
>SLRE01000241.1 GCA_007131125.1 Bacteroidales bacterium
AGGTTTTGTTCAGTACTATGGCGTTGGACTGGTTCAGGGCGGTGGAAGGGTTGCCTGCCAGCAGTTCAAAACCAAACATGGAAAAGAAAGTGGAATCCGCAAAGATGATCCCGGAAAGGGTGGTGACTTCATCATCGATAATTATTTCCGGGCTGCTGTAATAGCTTGTAAACCGAACAAAATCCTCTACTTCAGGCAAGTCATTCATAATAATTTCGGCTACAGGAAACATTGCCGCCGGCAGGGTCTGTGGTTCTCCCTGTCCCAGCTCTGCTGTGCTGTGGATTCGATAAATGCGCTCATGGTCTTCAATAAACTTGTCGTAACTCAGCTGGTGGAGCACAAATATCCCGATCAGCAAAGCAATGGCCAGGCCAAGTGATAAACCAAGAATATTGATTGCAGAGGTAAGTTTTTGTTTTTCCAGATTGCGAAAAATGGTTTTAATGTAATGACTAAACATGATATATTATTTTAGTTTTCAATTCTTAGAGCTTCTATTGGGTTGGCTTTTGTTGCAGTCCAAACCTGAATACTGATAATTGCTGCATTCAGGATTAAAGTAAGCCCCGTTGGAACCAGGAACCAAAGGGGGTTAATACGGATACGCATTGCAAAATTGCTGAGCCATCCATCCATTGCCCACCAGGCCAGGGGTGCTGCAACAAAGAAGGCTATCAGCACCAACAAGGAAAACTCCCGGTTAAAAACCCATAGCAATCCTTTTTCAGATGCCCCCAATACTTTCCTGATGCCGATTTCTTTTATCCTTCGTTCGGTGGCGAAAGCAGCCAGCCCGTATACTCCCAGAAGGGAGATAATCAAGGCCAGGATCGATCCGCTCCACAGAAGGTTGGCTGTTTGTTTTTCTCCGGAATATTGCGCTTCCAGTCTGTCATCCAGAAAAACCAGGTTGGGATACCAGGCAGGATCCATGTCCTGAAATACCTTCTTTATTTTTTCCCGGGTATCAGGCAGGTTTTTTGTTTCAAGTTTAATGTAAATATAAGGAAAGTTATTTCTTGCATACCTGAATGCCAGGGGTTCAAATGGGCTATGCAGCGATTTGAGCTGAAAGTTTTCCACTACTCCGATAACCTGCGAGGGGTTTAAATAGATATTTAGCCTGGTTTTCAAGGGCTCTTCCAATCCTAAGGAAGCCACTGCGGCCTGGTTCAGGATGCAGGCTCCACCGGCATCCACTTCAGACTGTTCGTAAAAATCCCTGCCTTTAACCAGGGGAATTTCCATGATGGAAATAAAATTTTCGTCAACCATAAGGATATCCGCGGTCACTCCTTTTGAAGGGTCTGAGCCAAACTCTGACAGCATTTCAATCTGGTTGGTTTCCCCAAAAATAAACGATGCTCCTGTTACCTCCCTTACACCTTCCAAAGCTTCCAGTCTTGAAACCACTTCCGGGAAAGCCCTTCCGATGGTAGGGGATACCTCCCTGGCAACCAAAACCGAATCCTTTTCATACCCAAGGTTTTGTTTCATCATGAAGTTAAGCTGTATGGCTATAATCAACAGGGAGCTGACCATAAAAATAGTGATGGCAAACTGGAATGTCACAAGTACCCTCCGGAATCCCTGACCTTTAAGACCTTTCACCATTTCTCCTTTCAGAACCTTTACCGGCTGGAAAGAGGAAAGGTAAAAAGCCGGGTAAATTCCTGCAGTCAGGCTGGTGAGAATAAACATAGCAACCAGGGTAAGAAGACCCGGAGTGGTTAACATCAGCCCCGGGTTGATGTCAATACCAAGCCTTCCGGAAAAAAATCCCGAGAAATTTTCTGCCAGAACCAGGGCAAGGATGAAGGCAAGCAGGGTGGTAAAAAAGGATTCAAACATAAACTGTTTGATCAGGTCTCCCCTTGATGAGCCTGCCACTTTGCGCAGACCGACTTCCCTTGCGCGCATGGAGCTGCGGGCTGTAGCCAGATTAATGTAATTGATCAGGGCCAGGGAAAGAATAAAAAGAGACATAATGCTGAAAATACGCACGTTGCGCAGGCTGCCATTGTCTTTCATTTCCCATACCAGGTTTGAAGTCAGGTGAATATCGGCCAGGTTTACCAGGCGGGTTTCCACCGGCATGCTGTCTCCATGAAAAAAGGGTTTGGCCAGTATCACCTCTTCTGAAATAATACTTAGCTTTTCTTCCAGGTTTTCGGCAACTGTTCCGGGCCTTAGCCTGAGGTAGGTAAAAAAAGCAAACCCGGAATTCTTCATTTCATCAGGCACGTTTAACATGGGGATCAAGGCATTAAATGCCATATGGGTATTTTTTGGAAGGTCTTCGATAATGGCTGTGACCCTGTAGGTAAAGTTGTAAACCTGAATGGTTTGGTTGATATTGAGCAGGGGTTCATCAAACAGGCTTTTGGCCAGACTGTAAGTCAGCACCAGGGAGTTGGGTTCGGTCAGGGCTGTGGCAGGGTCCCCAGCAAGGAATTTCATTGGAAACAGGTCAAAAAAGTTGGAATCTACAGCTGCGATCATGGGTGTATGGATGATGCGTTCATCCTGTTTTAATACCGCATTGGGAAGCACACTGCTTAGCCGGGTTGCTGTTTCAACTTCCGGCACCTGACTGGTAACCCGGTCGGCAAAGTCAAACATTGCCGAAGGAATGGTCATGGGTTTATCAGAGAAAAGAGAAAGAGTGTTTTGAACCCTGTAAATCTGTGGATGATCTTCGTAAAACCTGTCGTAACTTCTTTCATACAAAACATGCATCCAGATAAGCAAGGCGATTGAAAGACCAAGGGTCAATCCCAGGATGTTGATCCAGGCATTGGATCCTCTGCGGAAAATATTCCGGATGGCGGTTTTAAAAAAGTTCCTGTACATGATAAAGGTTTTTTTACTCTGCTTTAAGCACATCGGCCGGGTTAGCCCTTGTTGATTGAATGGATTGTGTGATGACAATTGTCAGGGCAATGCCCAGCATTGCAGCCAAAGCTGCGAGCATGGTCCAGTATGGAAAATCAATGGCGTAGGCAAAACTTAAAAGCCATTTTTCCATATACCAATAGGCCAGGGGTAAAGCGATAATGGCAGCCAATGCGACCCATTTCAGAAACTCCCCCGACATTTTTAACAGGATGGAAGAAGTGGAGGCTCCCATTATCTTTCGAATCCCGGTTTCTTTTTGCCTTTGCTGAGCAGAAAACGAAGAAAGGCCAAATACTCCAAGCATGGCAATGAGAATGGCCAAAAGGGTGAAAGCCAGAAACAGCCTTCCGAAACTCTTTTCTGTGGAGTATTGCATTTGCAGGTGATCTGATACAAAATAATACCTCAGGGTATTTCCCGGGAAGAGTTCTTCCCAGGTCTCCTGCACTCTGAGCAATACATCAGGGCTTCCGATTTCTTTATACCTTATCATTACCCAATAAGAGGTGATCATAAAATCCGGCCGGCTGCCGATGGTGTTGACCATCAGGGGTTCGATTTCCTGGTGCAATGACTGGAAGTGGTAATCTTCAATTACTCCAATTACACTGTAGTTTCGTCCTCCTCTTTGGATGGTTTTTCCCCGGAAGTCGGTCCAACCGGCCTGTTTAACCAGAGCCTGGTTCACCAGGGCGTTTTCGTTTTCCAGGCCGTCTGCTCTTTCAAAACTTCTCCCCTCCACAAGGTTCACTTCAAGGGTATTGATAAAGTTTTCATCAACCCAAAGCCTGTGGGCCATAAATCCGGGTTCCACATTATCTGCCACAATGCCTTCCATATAGGTTGGTCCTCCGGGAAAGGTGGTGGCAATACTTTGCTTTTCAGTCCAGGCAAAGTTTTCCATGGTATTCATAAAAAGGCGGGCATCTTCCGGGGTTTCTGCCCTGACCACCAGCAGGTTTTTTTCATTAAACCCATGGTCTTTTTGCTGGAAAAAGCGGATCTGCAAAAACACCACCAGGGTGCATACGATCAGTGCCAGGGAAACGGCAAACTGTATCAGCAACAAAAGGTTTCTGGGTTGAAAGCGCCCGGGCTTGCTCCAGAATTCGCCTTTCAGAATTTTCACGGGTTGAAATGAAGCCATATACCAGGCAGGATATAAGCTGGCCAGCAATCCAAAAAGCCCTACAAAAATGATTAGCGATAAAAACAACCCCCACCACGGAATATTAAACAGCTGCAGGTTGGTATTCAGCATCCGGTTAAAAAAGGGCAGAAAAATTTCTGCCAGGATCAGTGCGCCTAGGAAGCTGATACTGGTAAGGAAGAGGGTTTCCAGGTAAAACTGTTTTTTGAGGGATGTTTTATTTGCCCCCAGCACTTTTCGCATCCCAACCTCTTTGGCCCTTTTGCCTGAGCGGGCAATGGTGAGGTTTACATAATTAAACCCGGCAATAAAAAGAACAAATAATGCCACAAGCGAAAAGACCCACACCTTCCAGAGGGTGCCCGCCTCTTCTAATTCATTGCCAAAAGGGCTGCGCAGGCGAATGTCGGTTATTGGGAAATACCCAAATGTAATCTTAACCCCCATTCCTTCAAACTTGTAGTTGACTTTTTCATAAGTCAGCTCTTCGGTTTTTTTGAACAAATCATCGAGGTCGGTATTGTTTAAAAGCTTTACATAGTTATGAAAGCTCAGGTTGGCATCCCATTCGGTAAAAACACCCTGCCTGTTTGCGATCAGGGTTTCAAAGGATCGCAGCAGCTCAAACTGAATATGGGAGTTGGGCGGGCAGTTTGCTGCTATTCCGGTAATGGTATATTTTCGGCTGTCGTCGTCCAGTCGAATTTGTTTTCCAATAGGATCCTGATCAGGGAAAAGTTTTTGGGCAAGGGTTTCTGTGACAACAAGCGAATAGGGTTCAACCAGGGCGGTGCGGGGATTGCCCCTGAGCAGCTCAAAAGAAAAAAAACCAAAAAAAGTGCTATCGGCATAATGTGTTTTTTCTACCGTAATAAAACTGTTTTCCTGCCAAATGCTGAGGGTTTGTCTTCCGGACATTCTGGCATAATCCAGTATTTCCGGGAAAGCTTCCACCAGGTCGGGTCCCATGGCAGGACTGCTCACAT
>SLRE01000236.1 GCA_007131125.1 Bacteroidales bacterium
AATGCTGTAACCCAGGTAATGGACATTCAGCAGCAAAGCCAGATGCAAATGATCCAGATCATTGAAGACAATGATATGTCCGTTGAACGCTTTAACGAGCTGATGATGGAAAGCCAGCAGGCTCCTGGTGAAGAGATTGACGCACCTGCAGAAGAGGTAGCAACATTTGAAGAGATCTCCACAGAGATCATGCAGATCCAGGACGATATGGAAGATGTAATTACCGAAGCCATTGAGGACCAAAACATGACCCTTGATGAGTATGAAGCCATTTTGGCCGCTTATCAGCAGGACCCTGAATTGCAGCAAAGAATTCAGCAGATGTTGCAGTAAAATAATTTCGAATTTTTTATAAAAGAAGGCTGCCTTTGGGGTAGCCTTCTTTTTTTTATTCCCACTCAATAATGATGGGGTTTAAAAAGGCTTTCCAAACATCTTATCAGCTTATTTTCATTTCCACTGGCAATTATTCCCTAAATTTCAGAAATTTGCAATAAGGGTAAGTGGTTTGAAAGGGCCAATGAAATTTACCATAAAGAAAAAACAAGCCATGCCAAAGGGTTTGACTCACAGGGAAGTGGTTATGCCATGGCGGGTTCCCCCGCATAAGCGGGACAGGCATATAAACAAATTAATCAAAAAATAAGCGCATGACAAAAATAATCGGCTGTCTGGTCCTGTTTTTTTTGCTTTCCGGGTTTTCACCCACAGAAAGGTATTTATTGCAAAAAAACGGAAGCGATGAAGAGCTGCTGGTCAGGGTAATCAAAGAGTTGGCTGAAAAAGGGGATATTTCAGAAAAGCCACTGGTGGTATTGGATGGAGTTCCTTATCGGTACGATATTGAGTTGAAGGATTCCCGCTTGCCGATTAAAAGTGAAGAAATTGACAAAATACAGGTGATTGACCGGGAAATGGGGGTGCAGGTTTATGGTGACAGTGCCCATGGGGGCGTGCTGCTGATTACCACCAAAACACCTGAACCTGAACAGGAAAATGATTCAACTGAATAAAATCTTTTTCCTGAATCAGTTTTTTATTCCAGATAAATAATTACCACCTGGCTGGTCAAAAACCATCATTGTAATTTTAAAACCCAGGCTATGCAAAAAACCATTAAGATAAAGACCCTGGCCCGGGAAGGGCTATACGATATAACCCGTCGGGTAGAAAGTATTGTTTCCGAATCCGGGATAAATGCAGGCATGGTGAATGTGTATGTAAGGGGAGCCACCGCCGCCATCATGATACAGGAAAACTGGGATGAATCGGTACAATCGGATGTGGTAAACCTTTTAAAGAAGTTGATTCCACGGGGGGTATGGCAGCATGATGCCCAGGACGGAAACGGGGACTCCCACCTTAAAGCCGGCATTGTCGGGCCACAGGAAACCATCCCCGTGATGAACGGAAAAATGGCCCTTTCCACCTGGCAAAATATTTTTCTTTGCGAATTTGACGGCCCGAGAGATGAGCGGGAAGTTGTAGTGACCATTTCCAGGGCCTGAAAAGAAAAACCAATCAACCAAACCCACGAAAGGCAAACAAAACAGCAGCAAACAGCAGCAGCAAACCAACCAGGTCGCCCATCCTGCGTATGGTTTTATAAAATAACTTTTTATGCTTTTTGATGGGTTTCTTCATTACTCAAGTGGGTTTTGGGTTTTAAACTGTCACATTAATTTTTGTGATAAATTAAATTATCCCCATTGGTGTTTTTAAATGATCTGAAACCTTTCGGAATAGATCAGCCGCCAGTCAATCCCTAAATCCCGGAGAGACAGTTCAGCCGCATCCTGCATGGGCTTGGGCCCGCAAATATAAAAGGCAAAATCCTCCGGGTTGTCCGGCAGGTTCCTTTCCAGCAATTCTGTATTTACAAGTCCCTCCTCTCCTTCCCAGCCTTCCGGGGGTTCTTCCAGCAAATGGATCACTTTCAGGTCAATATCCTGCTGAATTTCTTCCAGCTCTTCCCTGAAGGTCACTTCCTCCCATTTAGGATTGGCATAAACCAATATGGCTTTTCTGGGGTCTTTTTGTTTTTGCATGGTTCTGAGCATACTCATGCCGGGGGTAATGCCAATACCGCCCATCACCATATAAAGGTTTTTACCGGCCAATGGGGTAAAGGAACCAAAAGGACCTTCCAGGAAAGCTTTCGTGCCGGGTTTGATATTTTTCCATGAGGAAGTAAAATCTCCCAATGCTTTTGCTGTAAGGGAAATCATAGGTTGATCGCAGGCCGAAGAAAAGGAAAAAGGGTGCTGTTGAAGGGAAAACGGACTGGGTCCAAGGGTAATCCAGACAAATTGCCCGCACTTATAATCCATGCCTTTATGCCCGACCGGTTCAAGGTCCAGGGTCCAGCAGTCATCGCGTTCGGGCTTTACCCGGGTTACCTTCCAGGGTCTTTTGCTGCTGAGCCAAGGCCTTACAAGGCGGGTATGAAACACCAGGTAGCCATAAAAGGCAAAAATACCCACCAGGATTATTCTTTTCCATAGAGGATCAAGGTAATGGGCAACCTGCCAGCTATGGGAAACCCCGACAAAAAGAATTCCCAGCGACAAGACTCCGTGCACCAGCCTCCAGTTTTCATAACTGAGGCCGAATTTCAACCGCCAGATGCTGGAAGCTGTCAGCAAAATCAAGGCAATGGATACAAAAATCAGTGCCAGGGCCCGTGGCAGGTTTTCACCCGGATCAAAATACCGCAAAAAATCACTGTCGGCCATTATGATGATTACAGGATGGGCCAGGATAAACAAAAATGCCAGGATCCCCATTTCCCGGTGATATTGCAAAATGTTGTCCATCCCAAAGCTGGCAGCAATTTGCTGAATGCGCCCCGAAAATAAAAACTGCAGGCCTAAAATTCCCAGGCCGATAAAGCCAAGTGCAGCCCCGGCTTCCAGGGCAAAGCCCCTGTATTCAGGCTTGGTACCCGCTACTGCGATAAAAATTGGAATCAAAGCCAATACAAGATATACCAGCAACCAGAACAAACCTTTACGATACGAATATTTCATAAGCAACACATAACGGCCGTCTTTGCATTAATTTAAAAAACCTTGCAACAAAAAAGGCTTTCTTCCTTCTGCAACAGAGGCCGGGGAAAAACCAAAAAAGAAAAAGGAATCATTTTACCTTAGCCGCAAAATTAGTTTTTTTTATTATGTTACGGGTGCAAGCAAAGAACCATTTCCTGAAACAACTTTTTAAGTGTTGTGAATAGTTGATCAAAAATCGGGGTAGTGCATAAAGCATAGTTGAAAAACCCCTAACTTTGCGCCATGAGCAAACTGCCAGAATATTCCGATATAATAAAAGCCCAGCAAAGACTGAAAGGAGTGGTGAAGGTAACCCC
Organism: Bacteroidales bacterium; assembly: GCA_007131125.1. GTDB lineage: Bacteria > Bacteroidota > Bacteroidia > Bacteroidales > UBA7960 > PUML01. Next base: position 3,368 of record SLRE01000236.1, read on the forward strand.
TTTGGAGCACAGCAAGTCGTTTTCGGCCATGTCAGGGGCCAATGTTTACATGAAGCTGGAAAACATGCAGTCCACAGGCTCTTTTAAGGTGAGGGGGGCTTACAACAAGCTTTGTACCTTAAATAAAGAAGAACTGAGCAATGGGGTAGTTTGTGCTTCTGCCGGAAACCACGCACAGGGAGTGGCTTTTGCCGCCAGGATTCTTGGGTTAAAGGCCACCGTTTTCATGCCTGTTTTCACCCCTCCGCTAAAAGTAATAGCTACCCGCAACTACGGGGCCGAGGTGGTTTTGGAGGGAGAATCCTTTGACGATGCGCAGGCTGCAGCCATGCAATTTAAAAAAGAAACAGGGGCTGTGATCATTCATGCTTTTGACGACCCTTGCATCATCGCCGGTCAGGGCACCATCGGGCTGGAGCTTTTTCAGGCCAATGATTCCATACAGGATGTGCTGGTGCCAATAGGGGGAGGTGGTATGATTTCGGGTATCGCAATTGCACTCAAAGAAATGAACCCCGATATCCGGATCATTGGGGTGGAAGCCGCCGGGGCCCAGTCCATGAAAAATGCCCTGAAGCAGGGAAAGCCTGAAAAGCTGACCAAAATGCAAACCATTGCCGACGGTATTGCTGTTAAAACACCCGGTAACCTTACTTTTGAAGCTACCAGGCAATATGTTGACGACATCCTGCTGGTAGAAGATGCTGAAATCGCACATGCCACCTACCTGCTTTTGCAGAGAGCTAAAATCCTGGCCGAGCCATCGGGTGGAGCCGCCATGGCAGCCGTTCTGCAAAAAAGACCCGAGTTTGAAGGCCGCAACGTGGTGCCCGTGATCAGCGGCGGAAATATCAACATGGGTCTTTTGGAGCAGATCCTCGAAAAAGGCATGATGGAAGAAGGGTTGCGTGCCCGTATCGCCGTGCTGATCCCCGATGTGGCCGGAGAGTTGAGGTCTATCATCAGCATACTGGAAAACCTCAGGGCAAACATTAATGAGATCTCACACGAGCGCTCCATCACCACGGTACCGGTGGGTTTTGTTCTGGTTACCCTCACCTTCAACCTTCAGGAGAGTGTGCAGCTTGACATGATATGCAAGGCCCTGAAGGGAAAAATGAAAAAATTTGAAGTATTGAAATAACCTCTCCCAAAAAATTGAACCTTCAGCCGGGCAGGTTTAACCCGGCTTTTTTATTCTTGCCGGGTGAGCACAATAATCCGTTAGAAAAAGGTGTTTTAATAATTCAAGAGAGAACTATATATAAGATCTTTTTTCTATGATTGATTTTGAAAAACTCAACCTGGCTTACGAGGAGGACCGGTTTTATTCCCTGCAGCTTGAGGTAGGCGACCGCTGCGAACAGGGCTGCATTTATTGTTATATGAATGCTGTGGAGGAAGGGAAAAACCAGCTCACCGAAAAAATGATTTACCAAATCCTTGAAGATTCCCGGGAATTGGGTTTAACAGCCATTGAATGGCTTGGGGGAGAACCCCTGCTAAGGCCCGGCATCTTTTCATTCATGGAAAGAAGCCGTGACCAAGGTTTCCGCAACAACATGTGGACCGGAGGTCTGCCCTTCCGGGATAAAAACCTGGACAAAAAAACAGCAGATCTCTGCCGTTACGGGTTGATATCAATTCATCTTTCAACACTTGAG
>SLRE01000226.1 GCA_007131125.1 Bacteroidales bacterium
GAATATTTCCGGTCCATTGGATTTTTTTCAGGGCTTCAAGAGCATCTTCGGTAAATTCTTTTGGGGGCATGCCCTGTTCTACAATAAGTTCCTGCAGAAAATGTTCAGCCAGCAGAGGTATGTCGTCTTCACGCTCGTTGAGGGTAGGCACATGAATAAGGATTACGCTCAGGCGGTGGTAAAGGTCTTCCCTGAAATTGCCCTGTTCAATTTCTTTTTGTATGTCCTTGTTTGTGGCAGCTACGATGCGCACATCCACGGGTATTTCTTTTTCCCCTCCAACCCGGGTAATTTTGTTTTCCTGAAGGGTGCGTAAAACCTTGGCCTGGGCTGCCAGGCTCATATCCCCAATCTCATCCAGGAAAATGGTTCCTCCGCTGGCCAGCTCAAAATTGCCTTTTTTTTGCTTAATGGCCGAAGTAAAAGAACCTTTTTCATGACCGAACAACTCGCTTTCGATGAGCTCGGAAGGAATGGCCGCACAGTTAACTTCAATAAAAGGGCCTTTGGCACGGTTACTCAATTCATGAAGCCAGCGAGCAACCAGTTCTTTGCCGGTACCGTTTTCCCCGGTAATAAAAATACGGGCATCAGTGGGTGCCACCCTCCGTATCATTTCCTTAATGCGTTTGATGGGCTCCGATTCCCCTATCATTTCGTGGGTTTTGCTCACCTTACGCTTTAAAACCCTGGTTTCGGACACCAGCTGGGTTTTATCCATGGCATTGCGGATGGTTATGAGCAGCCGGTTCAGGTCAAGGGGTTTGGAGATGAAATCATAGGCCCCTTTTTTTATGGCTTCCACGGCCGTATCAATGGTTCCATGTCCGGAAATCATCACTATGGTTGCATCGGGGTCTTTTTCCTGTACTTTTCCCAGAACCTCCATCCCGTCCATTTTTGGCATTTTGATGTCGCACAAAACCACATCGAATTTGGCTTTGTCCAGCTTTTCCAAAGCCTCAAAACCGTCTTCGGCCAGCTCCACCTCGTACTTTTCATATTCCAGAATGTCTTTCAGGGTGTTGCGAATGCTGCGTTCATCATCTATTACCAGAATTTTTGCCATGGTTTTGGAAGTTTTTTTCAGAGGGCAAATATAGGAATAAAGGAGCAATTAAAAGCCACGGACATGGAGGCCTTTCCCCTTCTTATTCCTGTGATTCTTTTTTCAGGATATCGGAGAAAGCCCCTTCCTTGAGGGCAAAGTATGAAAGCACCATCCGGGGGATGCTGAAATGTTGTTTTACAAAATGGATAAAAATGGAAGCATAAACAATGGTGTCCACCCGCATGGGAGCGAGGCCGGGGATTTTGAAACGGGCTGTTTCATCCGAATTCAGCAACAAACGATGGATTTCCTGGTATTCATGTTCTTTGAATGGAAAAACTCGCAGCTGCTCATCGGGCTCCTGTCCGTAAAACCGCATGCCAATCATGGATGCAAGGGATTCAAAGGAACCGGAACAACCCACCAGCATGGCAGGTTCAATGAGTTTCAATTGTTCTGTAAGGGGTTGAAGCTCTTGTTCGAAATAGTTTTCCAGGGCCAGGATATCTTCTGGCGTAACAGGGTCGGAGGGTTTAAAGGTTTGCAGCAGGCGGGCTACCCCAAGGTCAAAACTATGCTTCCACAGAATAGCGTTGTTTCTGGCAAGGATAAATTCAGTGCTGCCCCCACCTATATCCATAATAAGGATGGGTTTATCAATATTTTCCAGGGCCAGCTTCACTCCCTTGTATATGAGCAAAGCTTCTGCATCCCCGTCAATTACCTGTATGGATATTCCTGTTGACTCTTTTACTTTTTTTACGAATTCTGGCCCATTTGAAGCACTCCGGATTGCAGAGGTGGCATAGGCTTCAACGAAGTCGGATGCAAAATCCCGGGCTTTGTCAGCCAGTTTTTCAAAAGCCTTCAATCCCCTTTTGAAAGGCTCCGGGCCGATTTCATTCTGCAAAATGCGGCCTTCACCAAGTTTTACACTTAACTTGTCGTTGGCCAATCTCCGGAAGTTTCCCTGCCGGTCATGCTCTGCCAGCAAAAGGTGAAAGGTATTGGTTCCGCAATCAATTATGGCGGTTTTCATGTGGTAATTATTTTCAACTATTTTTTACTATCTGTGCTTTCTGAATTCATCCCGGGTTCCGGATTAAAAGAAGAGGGTAGAGGGCGGATGGTAGATGTTGGTTATGGTGTAGCTCTATCTTCCACCCTCTATCTTCCATCATCTATCTTCCATCCTCCATCCTCTACCTTCTATTCTCCTTCAATATTAACCATTTTGGCCTGATTTGTTTCACAGGATTGCATTTGGTCAATTACCCTTTTACCCGGGGTTTGAACCATGATGCCGGCAAAATTATTAATTAACTGTAAAATGGTACCGGTTTTTTTAAGATGTTTGCGGCACATTAAACAAACAAAAGTGGAAAAGTTTTCAGAAACCTTTTTATTTATGGTTAATCAAAAAAACCTCCTTACCGGTAAAACTTATAAAAATGTTTAAAATTCTGATGTAATTAGTAAACAAAATATGACCAATTTTGCTTAATATATTTGAATTCAAAATAAGAAACAGGAAATATATTTAATTTTGACCCTGCCCGGGAGTTATGCTTTGACAGGCAATACAGGGCAAAAAAACAGTCAGGATGAAAAAGGAGATTATTGTTATCGGTGCCGGTTTTTCGGGCTTATCAGCAGCCAGTGTGCTGGCCCAGAAAGGTTTTAACGTGAGGGTGGTTGAAAAAAATGCCATTCCCGGGGGCAGGGCGCGCAAACTGGAAGAGCAGGACTTTTTGTTTGATATGGGGCCCAGCTGGTACTGGCTTCCCGATGTGTTTGAGCGGTTTTTTAACCAGTTTGGCAAAAGTGCTTCGGATTTTTACAAACTGGTGAAGCTTGACCCTTCCTACAAGGTATTTTATGGCCCCGATGATTCTGTTAATATCCCTGCCGGACAGAAAAATGTAGTGAAGGTATTTGAAAAAATGGAACCCGGAGCCGGGAAAAAGCTTGAGAAATACCTGGATGAAGCCGCTTTTAAATACAAATTAGGCGTCAACGAGCTGGTATACCGTCCTGCCAAAAGCCCGTTTGAGTTCATGCAATGGGAGGTAATCAAAGGCACTCTTAAACTGCATGTGTTTCATTCTTTTCACAATTATGTAAGAAAATATTTTAAAAATCCGCGTTTATGGCCTATTCTGGAGTTTCCCGTGATTTTCCTTGGGGCCACTCCCCGCCGGACTCCCGCCTTATACAGCCTGATGAACCATGCCGATATGGCTTTGGGAACCTGGTACCCCATGGGCGGGATGTTTGAGGTTATCAAAGGTTTTGAAGCCCTGGCCAGGTCGCTGGGTGTCAAATTTTCCTACGATGCCCCTGTGGAGCGCATTGAAGTGGAAAATGGACGGGCCAAAGGAGTTGTTGTAAACGGTGAATTTCTTCCTGCTGATTATGTGGTGGCATCTGCTGACTACCATCATGTGGAGCAGCAGCTTGTTCCGGAGCAGTTTCGCCGTTATTCCCCCACTTACTGGGATAAGCGTGAAATGGCCCCTTCCTCTCTCATTTTTTATCTTGGTGTGGATAAAAAGCTGGAATGCCTGGAGCATCACAACCTGTTTTTTGACCGCGACTTCAGCAACCACGCCCACGAGTTGTTTGAAGAGCCTGTATGGCCCACCGACCCCTTGATGTATATTTCGATGACTTCAAAAACCGACCCCTCTGTTGCTCCGAAAGGGATGGAAAACCTGATGGTACTCATTCCGGTGGCTCCCGCCCTGGAAGACAATGAAACCACGAGGGAATTGTATTTCCGGCAGGTGGTGGAAAGGGTCAGACTGCTTACCGGGGAAGACCTGGATAAACACCTTGTATACAAACGCAGTTACGCCCATAAGGATTTTTCAAAAGATTACAATGCATACAAAGGCAATGCTTACGGGCTTGGCAACACCCTGATGCAAACAGCTTTTATGAAGCCCAAGATGCACTCAAAAAAACTAGGCAATTTGCTTTATGCCGGGCAGCTGACCACCCCGGGGCCTGGCATGCCCCCATCCATTATTTCCGGGCAGGTGGCCGCAGAAGAGATTGCCAAAATGGAAACAGTCAGAAAGTGACCGTTATAAAATTTTATGAATTATTACCGGGAAAAATGTTTTAAGTTTGAGGCAGGAAAAACTATGGAAATATTAGGATGGCTGTGCCTGTAAAAAACTCGAATCCTGAAAAACATATCTGAAAAACTTAATATATTATGCAGGAAGAAAAAGTAATACTGGTTGATGAGCAGGACAATGCAATAGGGGAAATGGGTAAGATGGAAGCCCATGTGAAAGGCTTGTTGCATCGTGCCTTTTCTGTTTTTATATTCAATAAAAATAAATTACTGATACAGCGCAGGGCTTTTGAAAAATACCATTCACCCGGCATGTGGGCCAACACCTGTTGCAGCCACCCCCGCAAAGGGGAGTCGGTGATGGAAGCAGCCAACCGTCGTTTGATGGAAGAAATGGGCATGAAGTGCAACCTCCGGCCGGCTTTTAGCTTTATATACAAGGCCGGATTTGAGAACGGCCTCACCGAGCATGAGTTTGACCACGTGCTTATCGGCTTTTGCAGCGACCGCATTGAAATCAACCCCGATGAGGTGGCAGAATATTCCTGGGTAGATATTGACTTCCTGAAAAAAGATATGGAAGAAAACCCCGATAAATATACCATTTGGTTCAGGATAGCTTACCCCAAGGTCCTGGATTATTTGCGGGAACACAAAAAGGAACTTTTCCAGTAAAAACTCCCTTTGTTCTGTTCAGGGAATTCTTTTACAATTAATCCCGGAGAAAAATTTCTGGGATTTAACTGACTTTAAAATTGATTTTGTTTTACTGCCTCAACCACTTCCAGATTAAGGAATAAGTAATTTTTTTTCCATGCATCAGTATGCCGGTGCGGTATATTTTTGCAGCCAGCCAGGTGGTAAACATAAAGC
>SLRE01000312.1 GCA_007131125.1 Bacteroidales bacterium
AGCCTTTCATCTTGTGGGCCGCCTGGCGCAAAGCCTGCATGTCGTTTTGTTGTTGGGCCGCTTCGATTGAGCCCAGGTATTCGGGAATGTCTTCCAGGGGCATTTGCATGAGGTTCTGCCCGGTTACCACAAAATCCGCAAACTTGCCGGGTTCTATGCTCCCTTTTTTATTTTCTTCAAACTGGGCTTTGGCTGCCCATATGGTCATGGCTCGCAGGGCCTGCTCCCGGGTAAGTGCATTTTCCATTTGAAAACCATGTTCAGGCTTGCCTTCCAGGTTTTTCCTTGCCACACCGGCATAAAAACCGTAAAGCGGGTTGATGGGTTCCACAGGAAAGTCACTGCCATTGGCCAGCCAGCCGTTTTGCTGGAGCAGTTTCTGGTAAGCATAAGCATTTCTCAAACGATTGGGGCCAAGGCGGTCAATGGCCCAGAGCATATCCGAGGTTGCATGGATTGTTTGTACCGAAGGAATGATGTTGTATTGGCGGAAGAGCTGAAAGTCATCCGGATGCACCACCTGTGCATGTTCGATGCGCCATCGCCTGTCATTGTCTTTTTCAAGAAATTCTCCATAAATGTTGAGCATCAGCCTTACGGCAGAATCCCCGATGCAATGGGTGTTTAGCTGGTACCCATGGTCAAAGGTTTTTCTTGCAATTTCCCTGATGCGTTCTTCATTGTGAGCCAGGTAACCTGAGTTTTCGGGATCGTCGCTGTATGGTTCGATAAGTTTGGCTCCTCTTGAACCCAGGGCCCCGTCAGCAAAAAGTTTTACCGAAGCAATGTGAAGATGGTCTGTTTGGTAAATACCGTTTTCAAGGTAGTGCCGGAAATTTTCTTCACTGGGTTCCAGCATTGCGTAAATGCGCATTTTCAGGTCACCAGCCTGATGCATGGAGTCAATCAGCTGAATCACCTCTTTATCAAGTCCGGCATCTCCTATTCCGGTCAGTCCGACTTCAAAGCAATTTTTCTGGGCATTGAGCAGGGAAGCAATCTGCTCCTCCCTGCCAGGTTCAGGAATCGCCTGACGCACCAGACCTACGGCATTTCCGGATAGTACCCCGGTAAGCCTTCCATCTTCCTTTAATATTCGCCCTCCGGAAACTACCGTTTCTTCGGTAATACCGGCCCTGTTTAAGGCCTCTGTATTGGCAATGGCTGCATGGCCGTCAACCCTGTTTAACAATACCGGAACATCGGGGAAAACCTTATCCAGGTCATCCCGGTGGGGAAATTCTCTTACAGGCCATTCATTCTGGTCCCATCCGCGCCCAAGCACCCACTCATAGGGATGATCCTGATGGTGGCGTTTGATTATTTCTATTATTTCCTCAAAAGACCGGGTGCCGGTGAGGTCGGCATTGACCAGCGTTTGTCCGTACCCAAAAAAATGCGCATGAGGGTCAATAAAACCAGGGTAAACGTAAGATCCCTGTAAATCTATAACCTTTTCTGCGGTGTACTTTTCCAGGATTTCATCGTTGCTGGCTACAGCCACAAACTTTCCATTTTTTATGGCCGCACTTTCCGCCAGGGCGAAGTTTTCGTCAACTTTATAAATGATGGCATTGTGAATGATCAGATCCATATGGTATTGATTGTTTTGTCCGTTCTGGCAGGAAAACAATGCCTGGATTAAAAGGACCAAAAATAAATTGCGAAAAGTTTTCATGCTAAAGGGGTTGTTTTAGGGTAAATAATGAATTTTTCCGGGATCCCATTTGTCTTTGGGAGGGTGGTCTCCTTCGGGATAACCCACCGGAATGATGTTAAGCGGTATGATATGCTTTGGAAGTTTCAATTCTTCTTTTAAGATGTTTATTCGCTGTTCGTAAGGATATACTCCCGTCCAAACTGCTCCCAGTCCCTGGCTGTGGGCTGCCAGCAAAAGATTCTGGGTGGCTGCTGAGCAATCCATAATCCAGTTCATTACCTGTTCCCGGTTGGGGTCTCCTTTCAGGGTGTCTCCGGCAATTACAATGGCAATCGGAGCCCTGTTCAGCATGGAGGCCGTTGGCAATGCATCGCCCAGCCTTTCAAGTACTTTCTTGTCGGTGATCACATAAAAAACCCATGGTTGAATATTTCTGGATGAAGGGGCGGCCATGGCAGCCCTGAGCAGTTTTTCTATTTGCTCATCCTTTGGGGCTTCAGCAGTAAAGGACCTCACGCTGCTGCGTTGTTCAATAACCTGTAAAGTGTCATTCTTTTCTCCAAAGATTTTATCTCTATGCATAATAACAAGTGTAATGGCAACAATCTTGGCAAGTATTCCCAGAAACACCAGAAATCTCATGGGTGCTGTTTTTTTCAAAAATAATCAAAAAGTGCGCACAGCTGTTTTTTTTCATTTTATTTACTTATTTTAGTTATGGCAGTTCTGTATTAAAGGCTTTAGGTTTTCCGGATTCAAAGAAAGGAATATGCTGCGGAATCCCTGATTAATCCTGATTTCCTTTTTCGAAATATTTGTAAAATGCGGGATTTTTTTGCAAACTTTTTCAGATTTGTGAGCGCTTTACCCAATAATGCTGTTTTGTGGATATTGGTTTTATTCGCAGGTATGCCTGTTCAAGTGGCAGGACAAAGCCGGAATGCACCCCGGGAATTCAGGGAGGAGGTTACCAAACTGATTGAGCAGGTTATGGAAAAAGAAAATATCAAAGGGGTTTCATTGGGGTTTGTCGGGCCGGACGGGATAAGCTGGACTACGGGAGTGGGGTATGCTAACCTGAATGAGCAGATCAGCGCGGGGCCCTTTACGGTTTACCCGGTGGCCTCCATAACAAAAACCTTTACCACCCTTGCCGTTTTGCAATTAAAAGAAAAAGGAAGGTTAAGTCTTTCCGACCCCTACGAAAAGCACGTTCCGGAGTTTTCCATCAATTCCCGTTTTGATGAAACCCCTCTTGTTACCATAAAGCATTTGCTCAGCCATTACGGGGGTATTCCAAGAGATATTTACAAAGGATTGATGACTTCCGATTCTTCTCAACATCCCGATATTCTTGATTATTTTTCCAATAATTACCTGATTTATCCACCCGGGGTAAAATATTCCTATTCCAACCCGGGGGTTGAGTTGCTGGGGATATTGATTGAAAGGGTGACGGGGATGAGGTACGAAGATTACCTGAAAGAGAACATACTGCAGCCCTTGCAAATATCAGAAACCCGGTTTCATCGGGGCGGCTTTGAGGATCATCGCCTGGCCAAAGCCTATGCTCATTTTGATGAGAAGGACCACAATGAATTCCCTGTTTCAATGAAGGCTTCCGGTGGGCTTTATTCTACGGTCAGGGATATGACCCGGGCAATGGAGTGGATATTAAAAGAAGGCCAACCGGGACCGGAAGTAGGCCGTGCCCTGATTAATGAAATGCTCAGCGACCAAAAGACAGAAAATGCCCTTGATGTGAGCTTTGAATCGGGCTGGAGCTGGATTCTGGAAAGATATCCTGAACCCTTTAAAGGGGTTTATGCTTACCAAATGGGCAGCACTCTTTATTATAATTCGGTGTTGGCACTGGTGCCGGAGCATCAGATTGGAGTTGTGGTAATGTGCAATACAGGCGGTGTGCTCAGCAATATTGTCGGTCTGGCAAGAGGCATTGCCTTGTTCGGGGTGCAGTTTTTCGAAGAACAGCCCATTGAATTTTCTGCACCTGAAATCAAAAATGAATTGGAAGAACTTAAGCCCGAGGGGAAAATGGTAGACCGGATCAAAGGCGATTACCTGCTGGAAAGCGACCTGGTAAGGGTGCTCAGTGTTATGGGTGAGGTGGTGGTAAGGATGCAGGGTGAAACTTACAGGGTTTTTTACCAGGGAGACGGCTGGTTTGCCGTGGATCCTTATTTTAGTTTTTCCAATACCGTTTTTGAAGACCGCAAAGTATTGCTGATCAACCAGGGAGGAAGTATTTTTCCTGCAGGGTTTGATGTGTCCAACGATTACATTGTTCCACCCAATATTTTTGAGTTACAGGGTAGCTACCGGCTTGAAAATGTAAATCCCGAAAATGAAGAAGTTTTTTACCAGGAAGTGAACCTGTTTATGGACGGATGGCTCCTGAAGATTGAACTGGTGCTTGGTTCAGAACAGCAAAAGATTTTTGGTTATGAATCGGCTACCTATACCCTTGCTCCCATATCAGAATCTGAGATGGTTTTCGGGGGTTTTGGAATGTATAAAGGAGAAACTATTTTTATTCAGGAAGTTGAAAGCGGACACCGATTAAAATTTTCCGGGCTTGAATTTTTCAAACCCGGAATCCGGAAAGAACAGTAAACTAATTTTTCTCCATTTTCTTCTCTTTCCAGTGTTTTAGCTTTTGATAAAGCACCAGGGGATCAACCGGTTTGGTAATATAGTCATCCATTCCCAGTGAAATAAATTTTTCGGCATCCCCTTCCAATGCAGCCGCACTTAGCCCGATAATTACCGGAAGGGGTTTGCCGGTGTTCCGGAGTTGCTGCATGGAGGTTACCCCATCCATAACTGGCATTTGAATGTCCATCAGCACAATATCGTAATGTTTTTCCATTACTTTTTCAAAACCTGTCAGGCCGTTTTCGGCCATATCAACCCGGCAACCCATTTCTTTTAAAAACATCTCTGCTACCTTCCGGTTTATCACCTTGTCTTCAACGATCAGCACCGAAAGACCCAGGGGTTTTTTTTCGGAATCGGCTGCTTTTTTAGGGGGAGAAATATTCTCAGTGCTGAGGACTTCCATGGTAAACCAAAAGGTACTTCCCTTCCCTGGAAAGGATTCCACTCCCATTTTGCCGCCTAGTTTTTCAACGATTTTTTTACTGATGGGAAGCCCAAGTCCTGTACCTGAAGCATGCCTGCCGGATTTATCCTTTATCTGCACGAATTCCTGGAAAATAGCTCTTTGATGGGCCGGGTTGATGCCTATCCCAGTATCGCTAACAGAAATCTTTAGCTTTTTGGCATTCTCATTTTCAGAGGTCGTTTCAAAAATTAC